>NZ_PSWK01000019.1:0-75324 GCF_002932735.1 Rathayibacter sp. AY1B7 | reverse complement strand
GCCGTGCTCGATGCCGAGCGAGATGATCCCGAGGATCGACGCGGCGTTGACCGGGGTCGCGTCGCCCTTGGCGACGAGGACCTTCTGACCCGACTTCGCCGCGGCCTGGCTGAAGAGCGAGGCGGGGCGGGCGTGGAGGCCCTTCGACGATGCAACCTGCACGGTGCGCTCGACCATGAACGTTTCTCCTTGATCCTGCAGTCGCAACTGCATCAGTGGTGCCCGGAGTCGGGCTCGCCCGGACGGACCGGGCGGGTGGAGGAGTCCCCGTCCGCGCCTGCGACGACCGCGCGAGCGGCGAAGAGGACGGGCAGGGTCTCGAGCACGGCATCGGCACCGTGCGCTCCGAAGACATCGGGCGGGAGGAGGGCGGCCGCGGCTCCCACGAGCTCCGCACGGTGGCGGAGTCCGTCGAACTGCGACTCGAGGTGCGGCCCCACGAGGAGGACGTCGGCCTCGGGGAGGGAGTGGTCGAGACCGGTGAGGGTCTCGGAGTGGAACACGGCATCCATGCCGCGCTCCTTCGCGCCCGCTCGCAGCCGGTGGGCCAGGAACGTGCTCGACGCGCCTGCACCGCAGACGATCAGGATCTTCCGCACCTCGTTCGCCTCCTCGCGTCCGGGTCGTGATTCATCCAAGCATCCCCTCGGAGGGGCGGCACCCTCCAGCAGACAATCTTCCGCGGGGGCGGAAGACGGCCCCTTCCACCCGCGGCGCGGGGGCTCCCGGGCGCGTCGCCGGGGTGATTGACTGACGGGACGTACGACTCGCCGCCCGCCTCCTGCGGGCCCGCGGCAGGGTCGTGGCGCTCCCGGCGCCCGCCCCGACCGCACGCCTGGAGCCTGATGCCTGACAACCGCGAACGACTGCTGGAGTACCTCTCCCGCGCCGACGGCTGGGTGACGGCGCACGAGCTCGCCGACAGGCTCGGAGTCACCACCCGCAGCGTCCGGAGCTACGTCACCGCGGTGAAGGCGCAGGCCGCCCCGCTGGAGCCGGTCGAGTCCTCCGCGAACGGCTACCGGCTCGCGCGCGAGGCGTACGCGGCCTACCTGGAGGCGCAGCGCAGCCGCGACGTCGAGCCCGACACACCGCGTGACCGGCTGTACAGCATCGTCCGCCGCCTGGTCGACTCCGACGAGGGCCTGGACGTCTTCGCCCTCGCCGACGCGCTGTCGGTGAGCGAGTCGACCGTCGACGCCGATCTGCGCCGGGTGAAGGCCCTCGCCGACGAGGCCGGCCTCGGGCTGGTCCGGCGCGGCCCGTCGGTGCGCCTCGAGGGCAGCGAGGAGGCCCGCCGCCGCCTGATCTCGCGGATGTTCCGCGACGAGAGCGCGCAGGGCGTCTTCACGCTCGACGACGTCCAGCGCGAATTCGCCTCCCCCGGCCTCGGCGCCTTCAAGACCGAGCTGCTGGCCGAGCTCGAGACCCGCGGCTACTACATCAACGACTACGGCGTGAACAGCGTCCTCCTCCACATCGCGATCGCCGTCGACCGCGTCGCCCGGGGCATCGGGGACCCCTCCGGCTCCCGCCCCTCCCCCGCGATCCACGGCGAGCTCGCGGCCCTGCTGGCGGAGCTGGTGGAGCGGCACTTCGCGACGCGCCTGACCGACGCCGAGCTCGCCCAGCTCGCGATCCTGATGACGACGCGGGTGGCGACGCCCGGGCAGAACGAGCCGGTCGCCGCCGTGGTCGAGAACTACCTCGACCCGGAGGACCTCGCCGTCGTCCGCGAGCTCGTCGCCGACGTCAACCGCGAGTACCTGGTCGACCTCGACGACGAGGGCTTCATCGTCCGCCTCGCCCTGCACGTGCGGAACCTGATCGCCCGGGCCGCCGAGGGCGGCTACTCCCGCAACCCGCTCACCCGCTCGATCAAGACCAGCTACCCGATGACCTACGAGATCGCCGTGTTCCTGGCGAGCGGGCTGCAGCGCCGGCGGGGCGTCGTGGTCAACGAGGACGAGATCGCCTACATCGCCCTCCACGTCGGCTCGTTCCTCGAGCGGGTGTCCCGGCGGGAGGAGCGTCTGTCCTGCGTGATCGTCTGCCCCAACTACTACGACCTCGCTCACATGCTGCGCCTGCGCGTCGAGCGCTCGCTCGGCACCGAGGTGGAGGTGCGCTCGCTGATCACGCGGAGCGACGTCGACTGGGACCGGCTCACCGCCGACCTCGTGATCACCACGATCGACGAGCGCCCCGCGTCAGACGACGTCGTGGTCGTGCAGCCGTTCCTCACCGACCACGACGTCGAGACGGTGCGCCGGGCCATCGCCCGCGTCCGCCGGCACCGCCGCCGCGCGCAGATCAAGGACGAGCTGCTGCAGTTCTTCGACGAGGAGCTGTTCTTCCGCAACGTGCACGCGCGCGACGAGGCGGCGATGATCCGGATGCTGGGCGAGCGGATGATCGCCGGCGGCATCATCGACGAGGACTACGTCGACGGCGCCATCGAGCGCGAGCGGATGAGCTCCACGGCGTTCACCGACAACCTCGCGGTCCCGCACGCGATGGCGATGAGCGCCCGCCGCACCTCCATCGCGATCGTCGTGAACGACACCGCGATGGAGTGGGGCGAGCAGCGGGTGAACGTGATCGCGATGATCGCGTTCGCCTCGGCCGGCCGCAGCACCTTCCAGTCGGTGTTCGACCAGTTCGTCGAGGTGTTCGCCGACCGGGCGGAGGTGCAGCGCCTCATCCGGCGCTCCACGGACTTCGGCGGCTTCATCGAGGAGCTGGTGCGGGTGATCGACAGCTAGCCGACACCCGCACTCCGGGTGGAGCCGGAGGGCGCTGTCGTCCTCCCGCTCCCGCGCTTCGTGGGCGCCCGACGCACCCCCGCCGGGCGCGAGAGGCCACGAGGAGCCTCCTCCGCATCGGATCGGAGGAGCTCCGCGTTGGGGCCTCTAGGCGAAGGGCGTCGGCACGATCCCGTAGGGGGCGAGGCCGGCCGCGCCGCCGTCGGCGAGCGTGGTGACCCAGATGCCGTCGTGGTGCACGGCGACGGAGTGCTCCCAGTGGGCGGCCATGCTGCTGTCCTCGGTCGCGACCGTCCACTCGTCCTCGCGGACGAAGGTCTCGGCGCTGCCCGCGGTGACCATCGGCTCGATCGCGACGACGAGTCCCGGCTTCACCTCGGGGCCGCGCTGGCGCACCCGGTAGTTGAAGACCGGCGGAGCCTCGTGCATGGTGCGCCCGATGCCGTGGCCGATGTAGTCGGTGAGGATGCCGTAGACGCGGCCCGAGCGCTCGGCCTCGTCCTCGATGTACTCCTCGATCGCCGCGCCGACCTCGTTGAGATGGCGGGCGGAGGCGAGGGCGGCGATCCCCCGCCACAGGGATCCCTCGGTCACCCGCGAGAGCTCGGCGCGTGCCGCGACCTCCTCCGGGCGGGAGGGATCGGGCAGGACCACCGTCATCGCGGAGTCGCCGTTCCAGCCGTCGATCTCGGCGCCGCTGTCGATGGAGACCAGGTCGCCCGGCTCGAGCACGCGCCCGCCGGGGATGCCGTGGACCACCTCGTCGTTGACCGAGGCGCAGATCGTGTGCCGGTAGCCCGGGACGAGCTGGAAGTTCGAGTGGCCGCCGAGTGCGACGATCGCCGACTCGGCGATCGCGTCGAGCTCGAGCGTGGTGACGCCCGGGCGGATCGCCGCGCGGACCGCATCGAGCGAGGCGGCCGTGGCGAGGCCCGGAGCGAGCATCGACTGCAGCTGCGCGGGCGTCTTGTAGAGCGAGGAGCGGAACGCCACGGCTCAGGCGGCCGGGGTGTCGAGGCGGCCCACGCGGTGGCCCTCGAGGGCGACGACGATCCGCTCGGTCACCTCGTCGACCGGCCCGAGGCCGTCGACCACGACCACGAGCCCGCGGGCCGCGTAGACGTCGATGAGCGGAGCGGTCTGCTCCTCGTAGAGCGCGAGTCGGCGCCGGATGACGTCCTCGGTGTCGTCGCTGCGCCCCTGCTCGAGCGAGCGCTTGAGCAGGCGGCCGACGACCTCGTCGGGATCGGCCGTCAGCTGGACGACCGCGTCGAGCCGGTTGTCGTCCGCGGCGAGGATGCGGTCGAGCTCGTCGACCTGCTCCGTGGTGCGCGGGTAGCCGTCGAGCAGGAACCCGGTCGACGCGTCCGCCTCCTGGAGGCGGTCGTGCACGATCGCGTTGGTCAGCTCGTCCGGCACGTAGCGCCCGTTGTCGAGGTAGGCCTTCGCCTGGAGACCGAGCTCGGTCTCGTTGGCGACGTTCGCGCGGAAGATGTCCCCGGTCGAGATGGCGGGCACCCGGAGGATGTCGCTCAGCCGAGCGGCCTGGGTCCCCTTGCCTGCGCCGGGAGGGCCGATCAGCAGGAGACGGAAGCCGATCGGATGCGACGTCATCGGAGGAGTCCTTCGTAGTGGCGCTGCTGCAGCTGGGAGTCGATCTGCTTCACCGTCTCCAGGCCGACTCCGACGATGATCAGGATGGACGTGCCGCCGAAGGGGAAGTTCTGGTTCGCACCGACCAGCGCGAGGGCCACGAGGGGCACGAGCGCGATGAGGCCGAGGTAGACCGATCCGGGCAGCGTCACCCGGGTGAGCACGTAGTTGAGGTACTCGGCGGTCGGGCGGCCGGCGCGGATGCCGGGGATGAAGCCGCCGTAGCGCTTCATGTTGTCGGCGACCTCGTCCGGGTTGAAGGTGATCGCGACGTAGAAGTAGGTGAAGCCCACGATCAGGAGGAAGTACAGCGCCATGTAGAGCGGGTGATCGCCCTTGGTGAGGTAGTTCGTGATCCAGGTGACCCAGACCGGGGCCTCCTGGCCAGCGGCGGGCTGGTTGAACTGCGCGATGAGCGCGGGCAGGTACAGCAGCGACGAGGCGAAGATGACGGGCACGACGCCGGCCATGTTGACCTTGATCGGGATGTAGGTGTTGTTGCCGCCGTAGGTGCGGCGGCCGACCATCCGCTTGGCGTACTGCACGGGGATCCGCCGCTGCGACTGCTCCACGAAGACCACGGCGACCACGAGCACGAGGCCCACGCCGAGGACGAGGAGGAAGGTCTCGAAGCCGCGCGACTGCGCGATCGACCACAGGGAGGTGGGGAACTGGGCGGCGATCGAGGTGAAGATCAGCAGCGACATGCCGTTGCCTATGCCGCGCTCGGTGATGAGCTCGCCCATCCACATGATGATCCCGGTGCCCGCGGTCATGGTGATGACCATGAGGAGGATGGAGTACCACTCGTCGGTGATGATGAGCGCCGAGCACTCCGGGACGCCGGAGTTGCCGAAGAGGGCGCCCGAGCGGGCGACGGTGATCAGCGTCGTCGACTGGAGGACGCCGAGCGCGATGGTGAGGTACCGCGTGTACTGGGTGAGCTTGCCCTGACCGGACTGCCCCTCCTTGTACAGGGTCTCGAAGTGAGGGATGACCACGCGCAGCAGCTGCACGATGATCGACGCCGTGATGTACGGCATGATCCCGAGCGCGAAGATCGACAGCTGGAGCAGTGCTCCACCGCTGAAGAGGTTCACGAGCTCGTAGAGACCCGAGGTGCCCTGGTTGCCGGCGAGACAGGCCTGCACGGCGCTGAAGTCGACGAACGGAGCAGGGATGAAGGATCCCAGCCGGAAGATCGCCACGATCGCGAGGGTGAAGCCGATCTTGCGGCGGAGGTCGGGGGTGCGGAAGATCCGCGCAACGGCGCCAAACACTACCTAAGGTCTCCTGCTCAATTCTGTGGTGCGGGATACAGGTCGAGCTTGCCACGCGCTCCCGGAGGGAGTCGGCGTGGCAAGCTCGACCGACAAGCTGCTGGTGCTACTTGATGGATCCGCCCGCAGCGACGATCTTCTGCTCGGCAGAGCTGGAGACCTTGTCGACCGCGACGTTCAGCTTAACCGCAATGTCGCCGTCCCCGAGGACTTTGACCTTCTCGTTCTTGCGGACAGCACCCTTGGCGACCAGGTCGCCGATGGTGACGTCGCCGCCCTGGGGGTAGAGCTCCGCGAGAGCGGACAGGTTCACGACCTGGTACTCGACCCGGAACGGGTTCTTGAAACCGCGGAGCTTCGGGGTGCGCATGTGCAGCGGCATCTGCCCACCCTCGAAGCCGACGCGCACCTGGTAGCGGGCCTTGGTGCCCTTGGTGCCGCGACCGGCGGTCTTTCCCTTGGAGCCCTCACCGCGACCCACGCGGGTCTTGGCCTTCTTGGCTCCGGCAGCGGGGCGGAGGTGGTGGACCTTGAGCACGTGCTCCTTGGTCGCCGGCGCCGCCGCGCCCTTCGTGGTGGTCGCCTGCGCGGGAGTCGTGGACTCCGCGGCGGCGGCCTTCTTCGTCTCAGCCATTAGTCAATCTCCTCGACCTTCACCAGGTGGGCGACGGTCTTCACGTATCCGCGGTTCTGGGCGTTGTCCTCGCGGACGACGCTCTGACCGATCTTCCTGAGGCCGAGCGAGCGCAGCGTGTCGCGCTGGTACTGCTTCTCGCTGACCTTCGACTTGATCTGGGTCACCTTGAGCTGGGCCATCAGGCACCTGCCTTCGCGTTGGACGCGGCGGCGAGGGCGTCGGCCTCGGCACGGACGAGACGTGCCGGCGCGACCTGGTCGAAGTCGAGACCACGACGAGCTGCGACGGCGCGCGGCTCCTCGAGCTGCTTCAGAGCCTCGACGGTCGCGTGGACGATGTTGATGGTGTTCGACGAGCCGAGCGACTTGCTCAGGACGTCGTGGATGCCGGCGCACTCGAGGACGGCGCGGACGGGACCGCCGGCGATGACACCGGTACCCGCGGCGGCGGGGCGCAGGAGCACCACACCGGCGGCGGCCTCACCCTGGACGGGGTGCGGGATGGTCGAGGCGACGCGGGGGACGCGGAAGAAGTTCTTCTTCGCCTCCTCGACGCCCTTGGAGATGGCGGTCGGGACCTCGCGGGCCTTGCCGTAGCCGACGCCCACCAGTCCGTTGCCGTCTCCGACGACCACGAGCGCGGTGAAGCTGAAGCGACGGCCGCCCTTGACGACCTTCGACACGCGGTTGATGGTCACGACGCGCTCGAGGAACTGGCTCTTCTCGGCGTCACGGCCACCGCGGTCGCGGCCACCCTGGTTGCGGTCGCGGCCGCCGCGGCGGGGCTCACGAGCCTCCTGCTGCGGCTGCGTGGACGCAGCGGTCTCGACGGGGGCCTCCGACACAGCGGCGACCTCGGGTTCCTTGTTCTCTGCGGCGCTCACAGGTTGAGCCCTGCCTCTCGTGCTCCATCGGCGATCGCGGCGACGCGACCGGCGTACTTGTTGCCTCCGCGGTCGAAGACGACCGCCTCGACACCGGCGTTCTTGGCGCGCTCGGCGACGAGCTCGCCGACCTTGCGGGCCTTGGCGGTCTTGTCGCCGTCGAACACGCGCAGGTCGGCCTCGAGGGTCGACGCCGACGCGAGGGTGCGGCCCTGAGCGTCGTCGACGACCTGCACGAAGACGTGGCGGGCCGAGCGGTTGACGACGAGGCGGGGGCGCTCGGCGGATCCGACGACCTTCTTGCGCAGACGGTCGTGACGACGACCGCGCGCAGCGGACTTGCTCTTTCCTCTGGTTCCGAGTCCCATGATCACTTACCGCTCTTTCCGGCCTTGCGGCGAACGACCTCGCCGGCGTAGCGCACGCCCTTGCCCTTGTAGGGCTCGGGCTTGCGGATCTTACGAATGTTGGCGGCCACCTCACCGACGGCCTGCTTCGAGATGCCGTGCACGGTGAGCTTGTTGTTGCCCTCGACCGTGAACGAGATGCCCGCGGGCGGGGTGACGACGACCGGGTGCGAGAAGCCGAGCGCGAACTCGATGTCCGAGCCCTTCGCCAGCACGCGGTAACCGGTTCCGACGACCTCGAGGCCCTTGGAGTAGCCCTGCGTGACACCGATGATGTCGTTCGCGATGAGCGTGCGGGTGAGGCCGTGGAGCGAGCGCGACTCGCGCTCGTCATCGGGACGCGAGACCAGCACCTGGCCGTTCTCGACGGACACCTGGATGGGGCTGGCGACCGAGACGGTCAGCTCGCCCTTGGGGCCCTTGACGGTCACAGCGGATCCGGCGACGGAGACGTCGACGCCCGCCGGGATCTCGATGGGGAGTCTTCCAATACGCGACATGAGGGGTTACCACACGTAGGCGAGGACTTCCCCACCCACGCCCTTCTTCTCGGCCTGGCGGTCGGTCAGGAGACCGCTCGAGGTGGACAGGATGGCGACGCCGAGGCCGCCGAGCACGGTGGGGATCTCGGCCGACTTCGCGTACACGCGGAGTCCGGGCTTCGAGACCCGCTTGATGCCGGCGATCGAGCGCTCGCGGTTCGGGCCGTACTTGAGGGAGATGGAGAGCGTCGTGCCGACGCGCGCCTCCTCGACCTTCCAGTCGGCGATGTAGCCCTCGGTCTTGAGGATCTCGGCGATGTTCGCCTTGAGCTTCGAGCCCGGGAGGGTGATGGAGTCGTGGTGCGCGGAGTTCGCGTTACGGATTCTGGTCAGCAGATCTGCGACCGGATCAGTCATGGTCATGGCTGATGGTGCCTTTCTCGCCTGGTTTCGGCACCCTTTACAAGAGTGACGACCTGTGGTGTGGGACGGCGCCGACGACGTCGACGCCCATGCGGCCGCGCGAACGCAGGCCAACGAGCCATGCTACATGGCCGAGGTCCTGCGGTCGAGGGCCGATCGTGCACGGGATCCGGGGATCCCGCGTGGCGCCCGCCGCCGGCTCCGGACGGACCGGTCCGACGGCGGACGCACGACGAGGCCGGAGGGCGGTTCTCACCGTCCCCCGGCCTCGAGGCTTGCTGCTTACGCGTTGTCCGACGACTTGAACGGGAAGCCGAGCTGCTTGAGCAGCGCGCGACCCTCGTCGTCGGTCTTGGCGGTGGTCACGACGGTCACGTCGAAGCCGCGGACGCGGTCGATGCGGTCCTGGTCGATCTCGTGGAAGATCGACTGCTCCGTGATGCCGAAGGTGTAGTTGCCGTTGCCGTCGAACTGGCGGTCCGACAGCCCGCGGAAGTCGCGGATGCGGGGCAGCGCCACCGAGAGCAGGCGGTCCAGGAACTCCCAGGCGCGGTCGCCCCGGAGGGTGACGTGAGCGCCGATGGCCTGGCCCTCGCGCAGCTTGAACTGCGCGATGGACTTGCGTGCCTTGGTGACCTGCGGCTTCTGACCGGTGATGGCGGTGAGGTCCTTGACCGCGCCGTCGATGATCTTGCCGTCGCGGGCGGCCTCACCGACACCGGTGTTGACGACGACCTTGACCAGGCCGGGGACCTGGTGGACGTTGCCGAAGCCGAACTGCTCCTTGAGAGCGGGGATGATGTCGGCCTGGTACTTGGCCTTGAGCCGCGGCTGAACCTTCGCAGCCACTGCGGTGGTGTCAGTCATTACAGTTCCTCACCCGACGCCTTCGCGTAGCGCACGCGAACGGTCTTGGTCACGCCGTCCTTGGTGACGGCCACGTTGCGGTGGCCGACCCGGGTCGGCTTCTTGGTCTTCGGGTCGACGAGCGCGACGTTGGAGATGTGGATCGAGGCCTCGACGGTCTCGATGCCGCCCTCCTTCGAGCCGCGCTGCGTCTGGCCGACGCGGACGTGCTTCTTGACGAAGTTCACGCCCTCGACGACGACGCGGTTGCGCTCGACCAGCACCTCGAGGACCTTGCCCTGCTTGCCGCGGTCTCCACCGCGGGCCTGGGTAGCGCCCGAGATGACCTGGACGAGGTCACCCTTCTTGATCTTGGCCATGACTAGATAACCTCCGGTGCCAGCGAGACGATCTTCATGAACTTCTTGTCGCGGAGCTCGCGACCGACCGGTCCGAAGATGCGGGTGCCACGGGGGTCCCCGTCGTTCTTGAGGATGACGGCGGCGTTCTCGTCGAACTTGATGTACGAGCCGTCGGCGCGACGGGTCTGCTTGATGGTGCGGACGATGACGGCCTTGACCACGTCGCCCTTCTTCACGTTGCCACCGGGGATCGCGTCCTTGACGGTGGCGACGATGATGTCACCGAGGCCCGCGTAGCGGCGGCCGGAGCCTCCGAGGACGCGGATGGTGAGGAGCATCTTGGCGCCGGTGTTGTCGGCGACCTTGACTCGGGATTCTTGCTGAAGCATGTGTCTCTCCTGCTAACTCAAGTAGGCCGCGGCCTACTTGGCCTTCTCGAGGATCTCGACCAGGCGCCAGCGCTTGGTGGCGCTGAGGGGACGGGTCTCGCTGATGACGACGGAGTCGCCGATGCCGGCGGAGTTCAGCTCGTCGTGGACCTTGACCTTGGACGTACGGCGGATGACCTTGCCGTACAGCGGGTGCTTCACCCGGTCCTCGACCTCGACGACGATGGTCTTGTCCATCTTGTCGCTGGTGACGTAGCCGCGACGGGTCTTGCGGTATCCGCGAGCGCCCGCCTCCTTCACGTCGTGGGCGGCCGACTCGTGGCCGGCGCTGTCATTGACGGTTGCCATTACTTGGCCTCCTCGTTCGACTCGGTCGCCTCGACCTCGGCCTTGGCGGCCTTCTTGGTCTTGGGCTTCTTCTCCGCCTTGGCCGGGGCCTCGACGGGTGCGGGGGTGGCGCGGATGCCCAGCTCGCGCTCACGGATGACCGTGTAGATGCGGGCGATGTCGCGCTTGACGGCACGCAGGCGGCCGTTGGTGTCCAGCTGACCGGTGGCCGACTGGAAGCGGAGGTTGAACAGCTCCTCCTTGGCCTTCTTCAGCTCGGTGACGAGACGCTCGTCCTCGTAGGTGTCGAGCTCGGCGGGGGCGAGCTCCTTGGATCCGATCGCCATTACGCGTCTCCCTCCTCGCGCTTGATGATGCGTGCCTTGAGGGGCAGCTTGTGGATGGCACGGGTCATGGCCTCACGAGCGAGCTGCTCGTCGACGCCGGCGACCTCGAAGAGGACGCGACCCGGCTTGACGTTCGCGACCCACCACTCCGGCGAGCCCTTACCGGAACCCATGCGGGTCTCGGCGGGCTTCTTGGTGAGCGGACGGTCGGGGTAGATGTTGATCCACACCTTTCCGCCGCGCTTGATGTGACGCGTCATCGCGATACGAGCGGACTCGATCTGACGGTTGGTCACGTAGGCGGGGGTGAGGGCCTGGATGCCGAACTCACCGAACGACACCTTGGTGCCACCGGTGGCCTGGCCGGACCGGCCCGGGTGGTGCTGCTTGCGGTGCTTGACTCGACGCGGAATCAACATGGTTATGCCTCAACTCCTGCTGCGACGGGCGCCTCGCTCTGCTGGCGGGGTGCACGGCGCGGACGGTCGCTGCGCTCGGGGCGCGACGACTTGCTGTTCGCCTGCTCGCGGGCGAGCTCCTTGTTGGTGATGTCGCCCTTGTAGATCCAGACCTTCACGCCGATGCGGCCGAAGGTGGTCTTCGCCTCGTAGAAGCCGTAGTCGATGTTCGCGCGGAGGGTGTGCAGCGGCACGCGTCCCTCGCGGTAGAACTCCGAGCGGCTCATCTCGGCGCCGCCGAGGCGGCCGGAGACCTGGATGCGGACGCCCTTGGCGCCGGCGCGCTGAGCACCCTGCAGGCCCTTGCGCATCGCGCGGCGGAAGGCCACGCGGGCGGAGAGCTGCTCGGCGATGCCCTGGGCGACCAGCTGAGCCTCGGCCTCGGGGTTCTTGACCTCGAGGATGTTCAGCTGGATCTGCTTGCCCGTGAGCTTCTCGAGGTCGGCACGGATGCGCTCGGCCTCGGCGCCGCGGCGGCCGATCACGATGCCCGGGCGGGCGGTGTGGATGTCGACGCGGACCCGGTCACGGGTGCGCTCGATCTCGATGCGGGCGACGCCCGCACGGTCGAGCTGCGTGGCGAGGAGTCGGCGGATCTTGACGTCCTCGGCGAGGTAGTCGCTGTACCGCTGGCCCTTCTTGGTGCTGTCGGAGAACCAGCGCGACACGTGGTCGGTGGTGATTCCCAGACGGAAACCGTAGGGGTTTACTTTCTGACCCATTACTTGGTCCCCTCCTCAGGAGTGGCCAGCACGACGGTGATGTGGCTGGTGCGCTTGTTGATGCGGAAGGCACGACCCTGAGCACGGGGCTGGAATCGCTTGAGGGTGGTTCCCTCATCGACGAAGGCGCGGGACACGATCAGGTCCTGGTCGTCGAGGTACTCGTTCGAGGCATCGGCCTTGACGCGAGCGTTGGCCATCGCCGAGGCGACGAGCTTGTAGACGGGCTCGGACGCACCCTGCGGCGCGAACTTCAGGATGGCCAGTGCCTCCTGAGCCTGCTTCCCGCGGATCAGGTTCACGACACGGCGAGCCTTCTGGGGGGTGACGCGGATGTGTCGCACGCGTGCGATCGACTCCACCATTTCTCTCCTCCTTCTCGTCGCCGCGTCAGCGGCGACGGCCCTTCTTGTCGTCCTTCTCGTGACCGCGGAAGGTCCGAGTGGGGGCGAACTCGCCGAGCTTGTGGCCGACCATGGTCTCGGTCACGAACACGGGGATGTGCTTGCGACCGTCGTGGACCGCGATGGTGTGACCCAGCATCGCCGGGATGATCATCGAACGGCGCGACCAGGTCTTGATGACGTTCTTGTTGCCGGCTTCGTTGGCCGTGAACACCTTGCGGAGCAGGTGGTCGTCAACGAAGGGGCCCTTCTTGAGACTGCGAGGCATCTTCTACAACTCCTACTTGCGCTTCTTACCGGCGGTGCGGCGGCGAACGATGAGCTTGTCGCTCTCCTTGTTGGGGCGACGGGTGCGTCCCTCGGACTGACCCCACGGGCTGACCGGGTGGCGTCCACCGGAGGTCTTGCCCTCTCCACCACCGTGCGGGTGGTCGACCGGGTTCATCGCGACACCGCGGACGGTCGGGCGGACGCCCTTCCAGCGCATGCGGCCGGCCTTGCCCCAGTTGATGTTCGACTGCTCGGCGTTGCCGACCTCGCCGATCGTGGCGCGGCAGCGCGCGTCGACGTTGCGGATCTCGCCCGACGGCAGGCGGAGCTGCGCGTAGGGGCCGTCCTTGGCGACGAGGCGGACCGAGGTGCCGGCCGAGCGGGCGAGCTTGGCGCCGCCTCCCGGCTTGATCTCGATGGCGTGGATGACCGTACCGGTCGGGATGTTGCGCAGCGGCAGGTTGTTGCCGGGCTTGATGTCGGCGCCGGCGCCCGACTCCACGACGTCGCCCTGCGAGAGCTTGTTCGGGGCCAGGATGTAGCGCTTGGTGCCGTCCACGAAGTGGAGCAGCGCGATGCGCGCCGTGCGGTTGGGGTCGTACTCGATGTGAGCGACCTTGGCGTTGACGCCGTCCTTGTCGTTGCGACGGAAGTCGATCAGACGGTACTGGCGCTTGTGGCCACCACCGATGTGACGCGTCGTGATGCGGCCGGAGTTGTTGCGGCCACCGGTCTTGGACAGCGGGCGCAGGAGCGACTTCTCGGGCGTCGAGCGGGTGATCTCGGCGAAGTCGGCAACGCTGGAGCCGCGGCGACCGGGGGTCGTGGGCTTGTACTTACGAATAGCCATTGTCTGTTTCCTCTACGCTTCTTCGGCTCAGCCGACGCTCGTGAAGATGTCGATGGAGCCGGACTTCAGCGTGACGATCGCGCGCTTGGTGTCCTTGCGCTTGCCGGTGCCGAACTTCGTGCGGCGGGTCTTGCCCTGGCGGTTCAGCGTGTTGATCGACGCGACCTCGACGCCGAAGATCTTCTCGATGGCGAGCTTGATCTCGGTCTTGTTCGAACGCGGGTCGACCACGAAGGTGTACTTGCCCTCGTCGATCAGGCCGTAGGACTTCTCCGAGACCACCGGGGAGATGATGACGTCGCGGGGGTCCTTGTTGAACGCGGCGGACTGGCTCATGCGTTCACCTCTTCCTTGTTGGACTCGACGCCCGACTTGGCCGCGATGAACGCGTCGAGCGCGCCCTTCGAGAACACGATGTCGTCGGAGACGAGCACGTCGTACGCGTTGAGCTGGTCGGCCGGCAGGATGTGCACGAACGGCACGTTGCGGAGCGAGAGCTCGGCGATGTAGTCGTCGCGCTCGAGCACCACGAGGACGTTGCGCGACACCGAGAGGGCGTCGAGCAGGACGAGGACGTCCTTGGTCCGGGGGGTGTCGCCGAGGGCGAGGGACTCGACCACGTGGATGCGGGCACCGCGGGCGCGGTCCGAGAGAGCACCGAGCAGAGCCGCGGCGATCATCTTCTTGGGGGTGCGCTGCGCGTAGCTGCGGGGGGTCGGTCCGTGGACCACGCCACCACCGGTCATGTGCGGGGCGCGGATCGAGCCCTGACGAGCGCGACCGGTTCCCTTCTGCTTGAACGGCTTGCGACCGGCTCCGGAGACCTCACCGCGGTTCTTCGTCTTGTGGGTTCCCTGGCGCGCCGCGGCGAGCTGGGCCACGACGACCTGGTGGATGAGGGGGATGTTGGTCTGGACGTCGAAGAGCGCGGCGGGGAGCTCGACCGAGCCCGCCTTCTGGCCCTTGACGTCGATGATGTCGACAGAGGTAGCCATGGAACTACGCTCCCTTCACGGCGTTGCGAACGAACACGAGGCGACCGCGGGCACCGGGGACGGCGCCCTTGACGAGCAGCAGGCCCTTCTCGGCGTCCACGGAGTGCACCTTGAGGTTGAGCACGGTGACGCGCTCGCCACCCATGCGACCGGCCATGCGCATGCCCTTGAAGACACGGCTGGGGGTCGAGGAGGCGCCGATGGAGCCGGGCTTGCGGTGGTTGCGGTGCGAACCGTGCGAAGCCGAGACGCCCTTGAAGTTGTGACGCTTCATGACACCGGCGAAGCCCTTGCCCTTGCTGGTGCCGACGACGTCGACCTTGGTGCCGGCCTCGAAGACGGCGTCCACGGTCAGCTCCTGGCCGGCCGAGTAGTCGGCGGCGTCGGAGGTGCGGACCTCGGTGAGGTGGCGGCGGGGGGTGACGCCCGCGGCGTCGAAGTGACCGGCGGCGGGCTTGTTCACCTTGCGCGGGTCGATCGCACCGGCGGCGAGCTGGACGGCGGTGTAGCCGTCCTTCTCCTCCGTGCGGACCTGGGTCACGACGTTGGGGCTGATCTCGATGACGGTGACCGGCACGAGCTTGTTGTTCTCGTCCCAGACCTGGGTCATTCCGAGCTTGGTGCCGAGGAGGCCCTTGCTGGTCTTCAGCGTGGGGGAAACAGTGACAGACATGGTGGCACTCCTCCTTAGAGCTTGATCTCGATGTTGACGTCGGCCGGCAGGTCGAGGCGCATGAGCGAGTCGACGGCCTTGGGCGTCGGGTCGATGATGTCGATGAGGCGCTTGTGGGTGCGCATCTCGAAGTGCTCGCGGCTGTCCTTGTACTTGTGGGGAGAACGGATCACGCAGACCACGTTCTTCTCGGTCGGCAGCGGCACGGGGCCGACCACCGTTGCACCGGCACGGGTGACCGTGTCGACGATCTTGCGCGCCGACGTGTCGATGACCTCGTGGTCGTACGACTTCAGTCGGATGCGGATCTTCTGTCCCGCCATGTGTGATCTCTCACTCTCTTGTTATTGCGTCGTACGCGACTCCCCCGGCCGGAGCCGGACTCGTCTCGCATTGGACGCGCTCGCGAAGGAACTCCGGTGACGCGGAAAGTGCAACCAGTGTTCTTCTGTCAAAAGCACCGCACGCCTGGGGCGCTCCGATCGGCGTGCAGAACGCACGACGCACGGAGAACCCGTTGAGATGTCGGTTGTTGTCGTTCTGCTACCCGCCGCCTCGACGTCGCACCCGCGTGGCCGCCCTCTCGGGTCGAGCCTCCGCGATGCCGTCTCGGCACTGCCTGGCAGTGTCCCCCTCCGAGCAGCACGCCGCCCGAGAGGAAATTTTGAACTAGAAGAGTCTCCCACAGATGCCCCACCCCTGCAACCCGGGCGTGTCGCGCCGGAGGACTCCTCCGCGAGCACGTCGTGACGGTCCTGGGGAGCCGGTCGCTCCGAGCAGCAGCGCGGGTCGGAGCGCCTCCCCCGCTACTCGAAGAGCAGCGCCCGGACGGCGGTCTCGGCCGACGCGGGGCGCGACGCGTCGATGGTCTCGCCGGCGCGGAAGTGGTCGAGCAGCCGCGGGTCGACGTAGCTGGCGCGGGCGACCGTCGGCGTGTTCCCGAGCACGTCCGAGGCGTCGCGCATCGCCTGGGCGATCGCGGAGTTCCGAGCGCGCTGCGTGGCCTGCGGGCCCGACTTCGCCAGGCTCAGCGCGGCCGCGACCGTGCCGTGCAGAGTGCGGAAGTCCTTCGCCGTGAAGTCGTCGCCGGCGCGCTCGCGCACGTAGTCGTTGATCTCGGGCGCCGAGATCGGCCGCCACTCCCGCCCGTCCTTCCAGGCGAGCAGGCGGGCGTTCGGCCCGCGACGCTTGAGAGCACGGACGACGCGCGAGAGGTCGTGGTCGAGGATCTCGCTCGTCCACGCCTGATGGCTCTTCCCGGGGAAGGCGAGGGCGACCCGGTCCCCGTGGGTCGTGGCGTGCGCGCACAGGAGCGTCGAGAGGCCGATGCTTTCGTGCTCCTTCGCGTACCTCTCGCTGCCGACGCGGAGCGATCCGGTGTCGAGCATCCGGAAGGCGGTGGCCAGCGCGCGCTCGCGGCTGGGTCCGTCCGAGCGGAGGGCGATGGTCACGGCCCGGCGCGCCCCGGGCAGAGCCTCCGCGAGCCGCAGCGCCCGGTCGAACTTGATCCGGTCCTTCTGCTCGCGCCAGGTCGGATGGTAGATGTACTGGCGGCGGCCGGCGGAGTCGACGCCGGTGGCCTGGATGTGCCCGTTGGGGTACGGGGCGATCCAGACGTCCGTCCAGGCCGGCGGGATGCCGAGATGGTCGAACCGCGCGCGCAGCTCCTTGTCGGCGACGGTTGCGCCCTTCGGGTCGCGGTAGCTGAAGCCGGAGCCCGCGCGCACCCGGGTGTAGCCGCGCCCGCTCGAATCGGTCCTGCGGAGTCGTTGCGCGCGAGTGTCAGCCATCGCTTCGACGATAGGACGGCGGATCGGAGGCCCGCACCCGCTTGACGGCGGGGAGGAGCAGTCGGACGGCAGCTGCTACTCGTTGCCGATCCGCTTGTCGGCCTGGCGCTTCAGGTCCTCGATGCGGTCGTCGTACTTGCCGTTGGTGAGGCGGCTGGCGATCTCGCCCGCCTTCTCGAGGGTCTGGTCGGAGACCTGCTCGGCCTTCTCGCTCCGCAGCGCGTCCTGGGCCTTCCGGCTGTTGAGCAGTTCGCCGGCCTGGCGTCCGAGCTTCCCGAGATCCACGATGATGCCTCCTTGTAAACGCGCACAGGGCGGCGCGTGCCTCAGTGTGGCGCTCCCGGCTGGGGGAACGGTGCGGGCGCGCCGGTCAGCCGGCCAGTGCGATCACCTGCTCCGCCGCGTCTGCCAGGGCGCGGCCGTAGGAGGGACCGTGACCGGCGGCGTGGACGGCGAGCGGGTGCAGCTGGTGGAGCGGCACCCGCTCCTCGTAGCCGGCCCCCAGCGGATGCTGCTCGCGGTAGCCCTCGAGGACGGCGTCGAGGTGCGGAGCACCGAAGAGGGCCAGCATCGCCAGATCGGTCTCGCGGTGTCCCCCGTGAGCGGCGGGGTCGATCAGGACGGCGCCGTCCGCCGTCCAGAGCACGTTGCCGGTCCAGAGGTCCCCGTGGATCCGGGCGGGCCCCGCACCGTCGTCGAAGGCTCCGGCCGCCACCCGGCCCAGAGCCTGCTCGACGAGCCGCGACTCGGCTGCCGTGAGGTTGCCCGCCTCCACGGCGGGGCCGAGGAACGGCCGCACCCGCTGCTCCGCGTAGAAGCGCCCCCACGAGTCGTCCGGGCGGCACGGCATCCCGCGGCGGCCGATGTACGCGGGGCCGGTCCATCCCGGGGGCGGCGCTCCGAACGCCGCGGCTCCGGCGTCGTGCGTCCGAGCGAGCGCGGCGCCGAGAGCCCGAGCCGACTCGGCCGAGGGACGCACGGAGCGCATCTCCTCCAGCTCGATGCGCCCTGGCGACACCCTCTCCACCCCGACACAGCGCGCACCGCCGTCCGCCTCGCGCAGCCAGTCCAGGCCGGCCGCCTCCCACTCGAAGAACTGCGGGAGGGCACGGGGGTCGCTCTTCACGAAGGGCATGCCGCCACGCTAGCCGGGCGTCCCCGGGAACGACGAGAGGGGCCGCCCGCCGAAGCGGACGACCCCTCTCGAGAGATCGGTAGGACGGACCTACTTGATGATCTTGGTGACCGTACCGGCACCCACGGTGCGTCCACCCTCACGGATGGCGAAGCCGAGGCCCTCCTCCATGGCGATCGGCTGGATCAGCGCGACCGTCATGTCGGTGGTGTCGCCGGGCATGACCATCTCGGTGCCCTCGGGCAGCGTGATGACGCCGGTGACGTCGGTGGTGCGGAAGTAGAACTGCGGACGGTAGTTCGCGTAGAACGGGTTGTGACGCCCACCCTCATCCTTGGACAGAATGTACGCGGTGCCCTCGAAGTCCGTGTGCGGCGTGACCGAACCCGGCTTGACGACGACCTGGCCGCGCTCGACGTCCTCGCGCTTGGTGCCGCGGAGGAGCAGACCGCAGTTCTCGCCGGCCCAGGCCTCGTCGAGCTGCTTGTGGAACATCTCGATTCCGGTGACCGTGGTCTTCTGCGTCGGGCGGATGCCCACGATCTCGACCTCGGAGTTCAGAGCGAGGGTTCCACGCTCCGCACGGCCGGTGACGACGGTTCCACGACCGGTGATCGTGAAGACGTCCTCGATCGGCATGAGGAACGGCTTGTCCTTGTCGCGCACCGGGTCCGGGATGGACTCGTCGACCGCGTCCATCAGGTCGAGGATCGACTGGGTCCAGGTGTCGTCGCCCTCGAGTGCCTTGAGGCCGGAGACGCGCACGACGGGGGCGTCGTCGCCGGGGAAGCCCTGCGACGAGAGGAGCTCGCGGACCTCGAGCTCGACGAGCTCCAGGATCTCCTCGTCGTCCACCATGTCGGCCTTGTTCAGCGCGACGAGGAGGTAGGGGACGCCGACCTGCTTGGCGAGGAGGACGTGCTCACGGGTCTGAGCCATCGGGCCGTCGGTGGCGGCGACCACGAGGATCGCGCCGTCCATCTGGGCCGCGCCGGTGATCATGTTCTTGATGTAGTCGGCGTGACCCGGGGCGTCGACGTGCGCGTAGTGGCGCTTCGGCGTCTCGTACTCGACGTGCGAGATGTTGATCGTGATGCCGCGCTGGCGCTCCTCGGGAGCGGAGTCGATCGACGCGAAGTCACGCTGGACGTTGGTCGCGGACGGGAACTTGTCCGCCAGAACCTTCGAGATCGCCGCGGTGAGCGTGGTCTTTCCGTGGTCGACGTGACCGATGGTTCCGATGTTGACGTGCGGCTTGGTCCGCTCGAACTTGGCCTTAGCCACTGTGGGTCCTCCTCAGGACTTAGGTGCAAGCATCCGCATCCGGGCGGCCGCACGGGGCGGCACGAGGACAGGAGGACTTGCGGGGGTTTTGTGTACGTATGTTACCGGCAGTGGTCGTGCGGCCGTCCCGCTGCGACAGGGGGCGCGCTGCACTCGGCAGCAAACCCGCACGACACTACCAGGCCGCCGCCGTTCCGGGGAACGGCGACGGCCCAGGGGCGGAGCTACTCGCCCTTGTTCTTCTGGACGATCTCCTCGGCCACGGCCTTGGGGACCTCGGCGTAGGTCTCGAACGTCATCGAGTAGACGGCGCGGCCCGAGGTCTTCGAGCGCAGGTCTCCGATGTAGCCGAACATCTCGGACAGCGGGACGTTGGCCCGGATGACCTTGATGCCGGTGGCGTCCTCCATCGACTGGATCATCCCGCGACGCGAGTTGATGTCGCCGATGACGTCGCCCATGTACTCCTCGGGAGTACGGACCTCGACGGCCATGAGCGGCTCGAGGAGGACCGGCTGCGCCTTGCGCGAGGCCTCCTTGAACGCGATCGAGCCGGCGATCTTGAACGCCATCTCGGAGGAGTCGACGTCATGCGCCGCTCCGTCGACCAGGGTCGCCTTCACGCCGACCATGGGGTAGCCGGCGAGCACGCCGACCTGCATGGCGTCGCGGATGCCCGCGTCGACGGAGGGGATGTACTCGCGCGGGACGCGGCCACCGGTGACGCCGTTGACGAACTCGTAGGTCTTGTCGGCCTCGACCTCCATCGGCTCGATGGTGATCTGGACCTTCGCGAACTGGCCGGAGCCACCCGTCTGCTTCTTGTGGGTGTAGTCGTACTTCTCGACCGTGCGGCGGATCGTCTCGCGGTACGCGACCTGGGGCTTGCCCACGTTGGCCTCGACGTTGAACTCGCGCTTCATGCGGTCGACCAGGATGTCGAGGTGCAGCTCGCCCATTCCCTTGATGACCGTCTGACCGGTCTCCTGGTTCTGCTCGGTGCGGAAGGTGGGGTCCTCCTCCGCGAGCTTCTGGATCGCGGTGCCGAGCTTCTCCTGGTCCGCCTTCGTCTTGGGCTCGATGGCGACCTCGATGACGGGCTCCGGGAAGGTCATCGACTCGAGCACGACCTGCGCGGCCGGGTCGCTCAGGGTGTCACCGGTGGTGGTGTCCTTGAGGCCGATGACGGCGTAGATGTGGCCGGCGGTGACCGAGTCGACCGGGTTCTCCTTGTTGGAGTGCATCTGGAAGATCTTGCCGATGCGCTCCTTCTTGCCCTTGGTCGAGTTGATGACCTGGGCGCCGGAGTCGAGCTTGCCCGAGTAGACGCGGACGTAGGTCAGGCGGCCGAAGAACGGGTGCACGGCGACCTTGAACGCGAGCGCCGAGAAGGGCTCGGTCGAGTCCGCGTGGCGCATGATGACCTTCTCCTCGTCGCGGACGTCGTGGGCCTCGATGGCGGGGACGTCGAGCGGGGAGGGGAGGTAGTCCACGACAGCGTCGAGCATCGGCTGGACGCCGCGGTTCTTGAACGCCGAGCCGCAGAGCACCGGGTAGATCTCGGAGTTGACGGTCATCTTGCGGATGGCGGCCTTGATCTCCGCGACGGTGAGCTCCTCGCCGCCGAAGTACTTCTCGAGCAGCTCGTCGGAGGTCTCCGCGACGGTCTCGAGGAGCTTCTCGCGGTACTCCGCCGCCTTGTCGGCGAGGTCGGCCGGGATCTCCTCGATCTCGTACTTCGCGCCGAGCGCGACGTCGCCCTTCGAGTCGCCGCGCCACGTGAGCGCGCGCATCTCGACCAGGTCGACGACGCCCTCGAAGGAGGACTCCGCGCCGATGGGCAGCTGGATGACCAGCGGCTTCGCGCCGAGGCGCTTGATGATCGTGTCGACCGTGTAGTAGAAGTCGGCGCCGAGCTTGTCCATCTTGTTGACGAAGCAGATGCGCGGGACGTCGTACTTGTCGGCCTGACGCCAGACGGTCTCGGACTGGGGCTCGACGCCCTCCTTGCCGTCGAAGACGGCGACGGCGCCGTCGAGGACGCGGAGCGAGCGCTCGACCTCGACCGTGAAGTCGACGTGACCGGGGGTGTCGATGATGTTGATCTGGTTCTTGTTCCAGAAGCAGGTCGTCGCGGCGGACGTGATCGTGATGCCGCGCTCCTGCTCCTGCGCCATCCAGTCCATCGTCGCGGCGCCGTCGTGGACCTCGCCGATCTTGTGCGTGATACCCGTGTAGAACAGGATGCGCTCGGTGGTGGTGGTCTTGCCGGCATCGATGTGGGCCATGATGCCGATGTTGCGGACCTTGTTCAGGTCGGTGAGCACATCTTGTGCCACGGAGTTCCTCCGATAGGTGATGGAGCCAGCGCACCGGGTTCATGGCCGAATGGCTGGGATTCTGGTGGTGGCGGTCGCCCGGTCGCGGGGATCGGGCGATCCGCCGCCGGGACCGGGCCCGCAGCGGTGACGCCGCGGGCCCGGTGGTCGCGGTCGCCCGGGGGCGGCCGCGGGGTGCGCTACCAGCGGTAGTGCGCGAAGGCCTTGTTCGACTCGGCCATCTTGTGGGTGTCCTCGCGACGCTTGACAGCGGCGCCCAGACCGTTCGACGCGTCGAGGATCTCGTTCATGAGACGCTCGGTCATCGTCTTCTCGCGACGGGCCTTCGCGTAGCTGGTGAGCCAGCGGAGCGCGAGGGTGTTGGCGCGGTGGGGCTTGACCTCGACCGGGACTTGGTAGGTCGAGCCGCCGACGCGGCGGCTGCGGACCTCGAGGGTCGGGCGGACGTTGTCGAGCGCCTTCTTGAGGGTGACGACCGCGTCCTGACCGTTCTTGCCGGCGACGCCCTCGAGGGCACCGTAGACGATGCGCTCGGCGAGGCCCTTCTTGCCGTCCAGGAGGATCTTGTTGACGAGCTGGCTGACGATGGGGGCGCCGTAGACGGGGTCTGCGACGACGGGGCGCTTGGGAGCGGGGCCCTTACGAGGCATTACTTCTTCTCCATCTTCGCGCCGTACCGGCTGCGAGCCTGCTTGCGGTTCTTGACGGCCTGGGTGTCCAGGGCGCCGCGAACGATCTTGTAGCGGACACCGGGGAGGTCCTTGACGCGACCGCCGCGCACGAGCACCATCGAGTGCTCCTGCAGGTTGTGGCCCTCGCCGGGGATGTAGGCGGTGACCTCGGTGCCGTTGGAGAGCTTCACGCGGGCCACCTTGCGGAGGGCCGAGTTCGGCTTCTTGGGCGTGGTCGTGTAGACGCGCGTGCAGACGCCGCGCTGCTGGGGGTTGGCCTTCAGGGCGGGCGCCTTGGTCTTGGTGACCTTCGGCGTGCGTCCCTTGCGGACCAACTGCTGAATCGTTGGCACTGGTTTTGCTCCTTGAATGCTGCACGGTGACAGCGGATCGATGGTCGACATTCGGCCCTCCCGTCTCCGGGAACGGCCGAGTTCATCTGGACCCGACGCACCCCGCGGCCCCGCGAGCGGGACCGGGAGGGTGAGGGGTATGCCGTGGGGGCCGCCCGATCGGACGAACCCGCGGATCCTCGCGGACCCGGTGGAGCGAAGTGCGGCGACCGCATCGGCCCGGAGGCACGACACGAGCGCACGGCAAAGCGCACACCCGAAGAATATTACGGGGAGTGACGGGGCCGGTCAACCGAGCGGCGTTCGCCCTGGGAGATGCCGCAGCGCCGCGACGAGACGCGCCGGGACTCCGCCCTCACTCCCGCTCGTCGCCCTCCCAGCCCCAGTGAGGGCTGCGGCCGCCGGCGTCGCGACGGGCCAGGAGCAGGAGGAACACGAGCTGGACGGCCGCCGCGAGCACGCCGGTCGCGATCGCGAAGACAGTGGGGGCGTGGTCGAGGATCCAGCCGAGGATCTCCCCCGGCTCCTGGCGGCCGAGCCCGTAGAGCGCTCCGCCGGTGAGGAGGAAGAGCAGGTAGACGACGACCCCGGTCAGCAGCGACGGGCCGAGGACGCGGTGGACGGCGGGACGGGCGGCGAGGGTCACCATCGCGACCAGCACGGCGACGACGCAGACCGCCACCGACACCGGCCCCAGCAGCGGACCGGCGTCGCGCTCGGGCACGACGTCCTGGTCCAGCAGGAGGCTGAGGACCCCGAACGCGCAGACGACCAGGGCGAGGTAGAGGAACGCGGCGAAGCCGGCCAGCGCGAGGCCGTAGCCCAGGCCGGCTCCGCGGCCCTGCCCCTGCCCCTCCGGAGTCACGACTGCGCGGCCGCTTCGCGCTCGGCGTTGCGGCGCTTGACGCCCCGGGCACGGCCCGCGATCGCGGCGCCGCCCCAGACGCTCGCCTCCCGGCCGAGGACGCCGGCGGCGAGGACCGCCGCGAGTACGGCGGGATCGCGGACGTAGTCGAGCGCGAGGGAGCGGTCGATCGGCAGGGCGAGCGGTCCGACGGCGCTCCAGCCGCCGACCAGCGCGGCCGCGGCCGTGAGGAGGGCGACGAGGAAGCCGCCGAGGACGTAGGCCCACCAGCCCGCGCGGTTCACGACCAGCACGATCAGCGCCAGGCCGACGAGGAACGCGGCCACCGGGGCGAGGAAGAGCGCGGTCGGCGCAGCGTCGAGCGCGAGGGCGACCGGGTCGCCGCCGACGCGGTCGACCAGCAGGCGGATCGCCGTCAGGGCGACGAGGTACAGGACGGCGAAGACCGCGGTCGTCAGGAGGGCGAGCGCGAGGCCCGCGAGGCGGTTGCCGGAGCGCCGGACCGGCTCGGGCTCGGCCTCGACCGGCCCGAGGGCGCTGGGGGCTGATGCCGCGACGGCCGGGGCGACGGGCTCGACGGTCGGCTGCCGGCCCGTCACGGGTTCGGGCCAGACGTACTCCCGGGTCGGCTGGGGTCCGGTTCCGCCGGACGTCTCGGTCGCGGAGGGGATCCGCGTGGTCTCGGCGTCGCTGCTCCAGGTCACCCGGACAGCATAGGCACGCCTTCCGCCGCGCCCGGTGCGCCGCGCGGCTCCCCGTCGACGGGGGACAGCGCCGACCGTCTACTCGAGCGGGTGGAGGAGGCGGTGCAGGAACTGCCGGGTGCGAGGCTCCCGCGGCTCCCGGAGGATCTGCGCAGGGGCGCCCCGCTCGACGACCACGCCGTCGGCCATGAAGACGACCTCCGAGGCCACCTGCCGGGCGAACTCGAGCTCGTGCGTCACGACGAGCATGGTCCAGCCCTCCCCCGCCAGCTCCCGCATCAGCGAGAGCACGTCGCCGACCAGCTCCGGGTCCAGCGCCGAGGTGGGCTCGTCGAAGAGGAGCAGATCGGGCCGCAGCGCGAGCGCCCGGACGATGCCCACGCGCTGCTGCTGACCGCCGGAGAGCTCGAAGGGGTAAGCGCTCCCCCGGCCGCCGAGGCCGACGCGCTCGAGCAGGCGCTCCGCCTCCGGGACCACCTCGGACGCGGGACGGCGCTGCACTCGCAGCGGCCCCTCCGTCACGTTCTGGAGGACGGTCAGGTGCGGGAAGAGGTTGAAGTGCTGGAAGACCATCGCGGAGTGGTCGCGCAGCCCGGTCAGCGCCTTCCGTCCGACGCCGCGGTCGAAGTCGAGGACACTGCCGTCGGCGAGCTCGACCACCCCGCCGTCCGGCACCTCGAGGCTGTTCAGCGAGCGCAGGACGGTGGTCTTGCCCGAGCCGGACGGCCCGATCAGGGCGACGACCTCGCCGCGGTGGACCTCCAGGTCGATGCCGCGCAGCACCTCCACCCCGCCGAACGACTTGCGGAGGCCGCGGGCCCTGAGCACGGGCCGGGCGTCGGTCGGAGTGTCAGCGGGCGACATAGCGGTCCAATCGCTTCTCGAGCAGGCCCTGGCCGCTGGAGAGCACCAGGCAGATGAGCCAGTAGATCAGAGCGGCCTCGAGGTAGAGGAGCATGAACTCGCTCGACGCGGTGGCGATCTTCTGCGCCTGCCGGAAGAGCTCGGTCACCAGGATGAGGGAGGCCAGCGAGGTGTCCTTCACCAGCGAGATGAAGGTGTTCGACAGCGGCGGGACGGAGACGCGCGCGGCCTGCGGGAGGATGATGCGCCGCAGCGAGAGCGAGCGGCTCATGCCGATCGTGTGCGCTGCCTCCCACTGCCCCTTCGGGACGCTGAGGATCGCCGCGCGGATCACCTCCGCCGCGTAGCCGCCCACGTTGAGGGCGAACGCGATGGTGGCGCTGGGCCAGGGGTCGATCTTCAGTCCGAGGCTCGGCAGCCCGTAGAAGATCACGAACAGCTGCACCAGGAGCGGCGTGCCCCGGATGACGGAGATGTAGGCGCGCGCGATCCAGGAGAGGATCCGCACCCGCGAGAGCCGCATCAGGGCGACCGCCAGCGCGAGCACGAGCCCGATGGCGAAGCTCGCCAGCGCGAGCGGGATCGTCCCGACGATGCCCCCGGAGAGGATCGGCCAGAACGACCGGAGGACGAGGTCCATTGTGTTCTCCCGCCTTCGCGGGAGGATCCGCGGTCGGCTCGATCGGGTGGTGGCGTCGGGGGCGGATCGTCTCCGCCTCCTGGGGAATGCTGGCACGCTTCGCGCCGGGGCGGGCGCCCTTGCAGGCGGACCCGCGGCCTGAGCCGCTCCGCCGCTCCCCCGCGTCGGGACCGCTCACGCACGAGACGGCCCCTCCCGGAAGGGGAGGAGCCGTCTCGGGGTGGGGCTACTGGGAGACGTCGGCTCCGAAGTAGCGCTCGGAGATGGAGGCGAGGGTGCCGTCCTCGCGCAGCTCGTCGAGGGCGGAGTCGACGGCCTCGACGAGGTCGTCCGAGCCCTTCGGGAAGGTGAAGGCGCTCTCGGAGGTGTCGTCGGTGGTGACGGCGACCTTGAGGCCCGCGGCCTGGTCGGGGTAGGTCGTGGACCAGTCGAGCCAGGTGAGGCGGTCGTTCACGGTCGCGTCGACGCGGCCCTGCTCGACGAGGGCGATGGCCTGCGCCCAGCCCTCGACGCCCTCGACCTCGGCGCCGTTCTCCTGCGCGACGGTGTACCAGTTGCTCGAGAGCGACTGCGCGGTGGTCTTGCCGGAGAGGCCGGCGAGGTCGGTGATCGAGGTGTCGCTCGAGGGGACGATCACGACGCCGGGGCTGACCGAGTACGGCTCCGAGAAGTCGTACTTCGCCTCGCGCTCGTCGTTGATCGAGACCTGGTTCGCGATCACGTCGAAGCGCGCTCCGTCCAGGCCCGCGAACATCGCGTCCCACTGCGTCTCCTGGAAGTCGGGCTCGACGCCCAGCTTCTCGGCCACGGCGGTGATCACGTCGACGTCGTAGCCGGTGAGGGCTCCCGTCCCGCCGTCGGCGTGGAAGGAGAAGGGCGGGTAGGTGCCCTCGGTGCCGATGGTGAGCTTCCCCGAGTCCTCGACCTCGGCCAGGGTCAGGCCGGAGCTCGCGGAGGCGGTGCCCTCGCCGCTCGAGCCGGAGACCACGTCGTCGGTCGAGGCGGGCGCGCAGCCGGCGAGGACCAGGGCGGCGGCGGCGGCGGTCGTGCCGAGCAGGACGCGCAGGGAGGTGCGGGCGGAGAGGGTCACGGTGTTGTCCTTCGGTGCATCACGGAGTCGTGGCGGTCCCGCTGCGCCGGATGCGGCGCGGGGATCGACGAGGGGACGGGTCGTCCCGGGGCGGACCGCTGCTCGGCGGAACCGCCCGGAGTGACGATAACCAGTGGAGGGGGCGGCCCTATTCCCGGATGTCGCCGTGTGACGCCGGGAGTCCGGCCAGGAAGTGCTCAGCACCGGCGACCTCGTCGCTCGTGAGGCCCGCCGCCGACTCCGGACGCACCAGGTGGAAGGGGGTGCTCTGCTCGCGGGCCCAGTCGTAGGCGTCCTCGTGGAGGTTGTCGTCGATCCACACCACGGCGTCGATCGCGCCGCGCTCGGCGGCCGCTTCCAGCCACACCGCGACGGGCTGGAGCTTGCCCGTCCGGCCCGGGAACCGCGGGTCGCGCGGGAGGCCGCCGTCGAAGACGATCGCCTCCGTACCCGCCGGCAGCCCGAGGTCCTGGGCGAGGACCCGCGTCAAGCGCGGCGGCCAGGTCGTGGCCCACACGATCGTGCCGACCGCGGCCAGGCGGGCGACGAGCGCCGCCCGCTCCGGCTCGAGCTCCAGGCGGTGCGAGCCCGAGGCGCGATCGCTGCGGACGGAGGGGTTCAGGACGCCGTCGACGTCGAGCAGGATCAGGGCGGCCATGCCTGTCACCGTAGCGGCGGCGGGGCGGATCGCGCGAGGAGCGCTAGCGTGACGGGATGCCTCCGTCCCTCCTGCTGCCGGGAGGCCGCACAGCCGTGCTGGGGCCGGATCCCGTGCGGCCGGAGGCGCTGCTGCTCACGGTCGACGGCGCGGAGCAGTCGCTGATCGATCCGGGCGATCCCCGGGCTCTGCACCTCGAGTACCTCGCGCGCCTCGGCGCGGTGGTCGACGCCGCCGCCCCGCCCGGCGAGCCGCTGCGCGTGCTGCACCTCGGAGCCGGAGCCCTGGCCCTGGCCCGGTACGTCGCCGCGACCCGGCCGGGCTCCGAGCAGCTCGCGGTGGAGAGCGCGGCGGGACTCGTGGAGTTCGTGCTCGAGCACGCGCCGCTCCCCCGCGGCGCGCGCGTCCGGTTCCTCACGGCCGACGCCGCAGGGCCCCTGCCGCCCTGGAGCGCCGACCTCGTCGTGCTCGACGTCTACGACGGGGACGAGATCCCGGAGGCGTTCTACCGCGCGTCCGTCCTCGCTCCGCTCGCCGCCCGCGTCGGCGCCGACGGGCTCCTCGCGGTCAACGTCGCCGACGACGCCGACCACCGGAGGCTGGACCGCCTGCGCGGGGTCGTCCGGGAGCTGCTCCCGGTCACCGCAGCGGTCGGATCGACGGCCTTCGTCGAGGGGCGCACCGGCGGGAACGCGATCCTGCTCGCCTCAGGCTCGGCGCTCGCCGACGACGTCGCCGGCCGCCTGCTGCGCGCCGGCCCGCACCCGGTCTCCGCCGCGGCGGATGGCGACGTCGTGGTCGCCGAGGTGGCGGTAGAAGTCGACCCGTGAGTCGAGAGTGACGCCGGTCTCGAGGTACTTGGCGCGGATCCGCTTGATGTAGGTGCGGACAGTGTGCTCGGCGACGCTGAGGTCGACCGCGACGGTGCGGACCGCGGCACCCGCTCCGTAGGCGCGCATCACCCGGCTCTCCTGGGGGCTCAGCACCGGGCGGCGCTCCTCGCGCCCGTGCACGAGCCGGTGGCGGGCGGTGTCCGAGATCCAGGTGCGGCCGGAGGCGACGGAGACGACCGCCGCGGCGAGCTCGCTGGGGTCGTCGCCCTTCCAGACGTAGGCCGCTCTCTCCCGTCGCAGCACGGCCCGCACCGGCTCCAGGGAGTCGGAGGAGGAGAGCACGACGAGGCCGACGGTCCGGGTAGCCGCACGCTCGAGGGTGTCGGCCACCTCCTCGCCGGGCACGCCGTCCAGGTCGAGGACCGCGATGCGGTCGACGCCCTCCTCGTCGTGCGAGAACTGCGGCAGCAGCTGCGCGAGCAGCGCCTGCAGCGCGGCGCGCTCGATCGCTGGTCCGTCGACGACGGCCAGCGTGAACCGATCGAATCCGGTCACGGGGGTCCCCTAGCAGGGGCAGGTTCGGGTCCGCCCCGGCTGCACCGTAGCGGTCCGCGACGTCATCGTGCAGGTGATGGGACATTCCGTCTCAGTGGGAGGACGCCCCCAGAGCGCTCCGGATCGGCTCCCGGAGCGCGTGGAGGACCACCCGCGGCACCGTCTCCGGCTAGTGTCCCTCTCCATGGACGACAGCGCAGAGGGCTCCCGGCGGGCCCGGAGGATCCCCGCGGAGCAGGTGCGCAGCCGCATGATCGCCACGGCGCGCGACGTCGTCTCCGACCACGGCCTCACGGTGAGCTTCGCGCACCTGCCCATGGAGGAGTACATCCGCCTGGCCGGCGTGCCGCGCAGCTCCGTCTACCGGATCTGGAGCACGCGCGAGGAGTTCGTGGCCGACCTGGTCGGCGAGGTCTTCGTGCGGGACCGGTACGCGGAGGGCGCCGATCCCGAGGCCCAGCAGGAGATGCGCGAGGTCTACGAGCGCTCCACCGATCTGCTCTCCACGGCCGCCGGCCGCCGCCGGGTCGCCTGGGAGACCATCCGCATCGGCGCGCGGGCCAATGCCGAGTCGCTCCGCCGCTCCGCCGACTGGTCCTCGTACAACGCGCTGCTCGCCTGCACTTTCTCGATGGAGGAGGGGCCTGCACGCGACGCCGTGCGCGCCACGGCGAAGCGGATCGAGGGCATGCTCACTCGCCGGATGCGCGACTTCTACGAGGAGACCCTGCAGGTCTTCGGCGGGACGATGCGCCCGGGATTCACGACGCTCCAGCTCGCCCACCTCACCGCGATCGTGATCGACGGGCTCGCGCACCGCGGCCGGCTCCTCGACGACGACCTCGACGCTGCGGTGACCGCCCCCGGCCTCGACGGCGAGCCGGTCGAGTGGACTCTGGCGGCCTGGACGATCCGCTCGATCGTCGACGGGATGCTGGAGCCGGTCGCGGAGGACTGAGCGGACCCCGCGACCCGGATCACTCGTCCGGTTCGGTGAACCCGTCGATCAGCAGCAGCACCGACACCACCGCCAGTGACGGCCCCTCGGGATCGGCCGGGTCGAGCGGGCCGGTCACCAGCTCCGGTGCCGCGATCCGCGCGATGCACAGCCCCTCGATCAGTGCCGAGACGGCGGAGGCGAGAGCGGCGGAGCCGCGGTCCGGGCGCAGCCGGAGCCCCGCCTCGGCGAGGGTGTGCTCGTAGTACTTCGCCATGTTGTCGATGAAGTGCAGCTGGCGGGACCGCAGAGCGGATCCGATGGCGGTCCGCGCCGGCTCCTCGTGCGAGCCCACCGCGCCGGCGAGAGCGATGAAGTTGCGCCAGTGCTGCGACGAGAAGACGTTGTCGACGTTCGCATCGACGGCGACCCGGACGGAGGCGATCAGGGCCTCGCGGCGCTGCGCCGGGGTCGGCTCGGGGTCGAGGCTGCGGTGGAGGTGGGAGTTCCCGGCCCGCAGGGACGGCTGGTCGAGGCGGGTGGCGAGGACCCTCTCCGGGATCGCGGCGATCAGCTCGTCGTAGAACGACTGGCGGGTGGGCCAGATCCGGTACACGGTGCTGCGCGGAACACCCGCCGAGCGGATGACGTCCTCGAGGGGCAGGTGGGCGACTCCGACGCGCAGGCCCTCGGCGCGGACGACTGCGAGAGCGGCGTCCAGCAGGCGGGTGCGGACCTGCTCGCGGGTCAGGCGGGGAGGACGCGCCGACTCCTCCGCATCGAGGGGGTCGTCGCTCATCAGGCCTCCGGCGCCGGGATGCACGGAGGAGCCTCCGACATCTGCTGTCCAGCCGAGCGTACCCGGAGGGAGCGCGGAACGTGAGAGGAGATCGGAGACGGGCGCGGCCCGCGCATGCGGCTCGGGTGCCGCGCGGGCCGCGCTGCCTGTCCCCCAGGCGGCCTCCCCATGGGCCGGTCCGACCGTATGCTTCCCGACAGACGTCCGTCAACTGACGCGACATGGTGTCTCCTCGGCGGTGTCCGCCGACCGGTCACGAGGACCGCCTCCGGGACTCCTCCGCCGCCGGGAGCGCCCTCGCCGCGGTCTGCGCTCGAGAGGCGTGCGGAGCGGACAGCTCGCCCGTGACGACGTCCGACACGACGCCGGTGGCGTGCTCGACGAGGTCGACGTTCCGGGTCAGCCGCGCGTGGTGGCACGGGCTCGCGTCGACGTCGACCACGAGCTTCGCGAAGCGCAGAGCATCGCCGAGCCGCGCGAACGGCGAGAGCTCGGCGACGAGGGACGGCACGTCCGCCGCGGCGAGGTAGGTGTAGCGGCAGGTCGAGACCACGTAGTCGTCGACTCCGGCCGTCGCCGATCCGGTCGCGACCATGATGTCGCCGAGGTCGACCGGCGCGGTGGCGAGGCCGAGCGCCACCGCGGCGGTCACCTGGATGTCACCCACCAGCGCCGTCACGTGCACGCCGGCGGGCCAGGGCGGCAGGGAGCCGAGCTCGGTCGATCCCGTCCGCAGGCCCTTGCCCGCCGCCGAGGCGAGGGCGTCGATCATCGGCACTCCCGTGCACTCCCCCGCGTGCTCGGCGTCCTCGGAGACGGCGTCCCCGCAGGAGGCGAGCATCGCCGAGACGCTCAGCCGGCTCTGCGGGTCCAGTCCTGCGATCACCGCGGGGCTGACCTGGCCGGAGTCGTCGACCATTCGTCCGAGGCGCTCCGCGACGTCGGATCCCGTGTTCGGGGTGCCGAAGGTGAGGACGGACGAGACCATCGAGGCGACGGCGGTCCCGTCGACCGAGCCGCTCAGCGCCTGGCGGGCGGCGAGCCCTCCCATCGAGTGCGCGACGACGACGGCGCGGTGCCCGGTCGCGGAGACGAGGCAGGCGATCGAGGAGGCGAGCGCGTCGCTGATCCCCGGGTCGGTGACCCAGCGCGCGGCGAGCCGGCGGTAGTCGAAGGTGTAGACCGCGGCGCCGTCGATCTGCTGCAGCCGGCCGAGGAGGGACGGCTCGGGAGCGTCGAGCGGAGCCGTCGCCGACTCCGACGACACCATGTCGACGAGATGGGAGAAGGCCCCTGTGCGGTCGGCGTCGTGCGTCGCCGTGCCCAGCCAGCCGTGCAGCATCACGATGGGGACCAGGGCGGCGGCGGAGCGCGGCCGGACGTCGTCGCCCGTGAGCACGGGAGCCAGCTCGGCGACGCCGCAGGACGAGGGTGCGACCGCCTCGCCCGCCTCCGCCCGCCCCGCGGGCACCACGACGACGCCGACCACCACGAGCAGTGCGGCCAGCACGACGATCACGAGTCTCATCCGCGCGTTTCCTCACGTGCCGCGACCAGGACGGGGAACGGGTACAGGCTCGACCCGACGAGCACGCATCGAGTCAATCACCCCGCTCCTGCGGGGGAGGACGCTCGTCGCGAACGGGCGGCCCCCCGTGCGGGTGACCGCGGGCCGGGCACGACGAAGGCCCCGCCGGTGTCCCGACGGGGCCTTCGATCGTTCAGCTCACCTGGATCAGCTGTAGTTGCCCGGCTCGTAGCCGTCGCTCGAGAACGAGTCGAAGTCGACGAACGAGAGGTCGGCGTCGCTGAACGCGGCGTCGTCGGCGAAGATGCGGTTGGGGTACCGCTCGGCCTTCGCCTCCTCGGTCGCCTCGACCGACACGTTCCGGTACTTGGGCAGACCGGTTCCCGCCGGGATCAGCTTTCCGATGATCACGTTCTCCTTCAGGCCCATCAGCGGGTCGCGCTTGCCCTCCATGGCCGCCTGCGTGAGGACGCGGGTGGTCTCCTGGAAGGACGCGGCCGACAGCCACGACTCGGTCGCGAGCGAGGCTTTGGTGATGCCCATGACCTCCTGGCGGGCGGACGCTGTCCGCTTGCCCTCGGTCAGAGCCGCACGGTTGACCTCGCTGTAGCGCGAGCGGTCGACGAGCTCGCCCGGCAGCAGCTCCGTGTCGCCGTGGTCGACCACGGTGACCTTGCGGAGCATCTGACGCACGATGACCTCGATGTGCTTGTCGTGGATCGGCACACCCTGCGAGCGGTAGACGCCCTGGACGCCGCCCACCAGGTGCTTCTGGACCTCGCGGACGCCCAGCACGCGCAGGACCTCCTTGGGGTCGACCGTTCCGACGTGCAGCTGCTGCCCGAGCTCGACGTGCTGGCCGTCCTCGATGAGGAGCTGCGAGCGCTTGAGCACCGGGTAGATGACCGCCTCGTCGCCGTTGTCCGGCTGGAGGATGACGCGGCGGGCACGGTCGGTGTCCTCGATGGTGATCCGGCCGGCGGCCTCCGCGATCGGCGACGCGCCCTTGGGGGTGCGGGCCTCGAAGAGCTCCTGCACGCGGGGAAGACCCTGCGTGATGTCGTCGGCCGAGGCCGATCCACCGGTGTGGAAGGTGCGCATCGTGAGCTGCGTGCCGGGCTCGCCGATCGACTGGGCCGCGATGATGCCGACGGCCTCTCCGATGTCGACGAGCTTGCCGGTGGCGAGCGAGCGGCCGTAGCAGGCCGCGCAGACGCCGACGGCGGACTCGCAGGTCAGGACGGAGCGCACCTTGATGTGGCGCACGCCCGCTCCGACCAGCTTCTCGATGAGCACGTCGCCCACGTCCTCGCCGGCCTCGGCGACGAGCTCGCCGGCCTCGTTCGACGCCGGGGTGGCGAGCGAACGGGCGTAGACGGAGTTCTCGACGTTGGAGTCCTTGATCCAGGCGCCGGTGGCGTCCTGGAGCATGATCGGCAGGTCGAGGCCCTTCGAGGTGCCGCAGTCCTCCTCGCGGATGATGACGTCCTGCGAGACGTCGACGAGTCGACGCGTCAGGTAGCCCGAGTCCGCGGTGCGGAGCGCGGTGTCGGCCAGGCCCTTGCGGGCACCGTGCGTGGCGATGAAGTACTCGGCGACCGACAGGCCCTCGCGGTACGAGGAGATGATCGGTCGGGCGATGATCTCGCCCTTCGGGTTGTTCACCAGGCCTCGCATGCCGGCGATGTTGCGCACCTGCAGCCAGTTGCCGCGGGCACCGGAGGTGACCATGCGGTTGATGGTGTTGTCCGTCGGGAAGTTCGCGCGCATGGCCTTGGCGACCTCGTCGGTCGCCTCGGTCCAGATCTTCACGAGCTCCTGGCGGCGCTCGGCCTGAGTGGTCAGACCCTTGTCGTACTCGGACTCGACCTTCGCGGCCTTCTTCTCGTAGCCCGCGATGATCTCGGGCTTCGACGGCGGCGTGAGGATGTCGGACAGCGCCACGGTGACACCCGAGCGGGTGGCCCAGTAGAAGCCGGCGTCCTTGATCCGGTCGAGGGAGGCGGCGACCTCCACCTTCGGGTAGCGCTCCGCGAGGTCGTTGACGATCCCGGAGATGGTCGTCTTGTCGGCGACCTGCTCGAAGTAGGGGTAGTCGACCGGCAGCGCCTCGTTGAAGAGGGCGCGGCCGAGCGTGGTCTCGAGGAGGACCGGCGCGGTGACCTTGCCGTTCTCGTCGATCTCGACGCCCTCGGGTGCCTGACCCTGCGCGAAGTACACGTCCGACATGCGGATCCTGACCTTCGAGTTCAGGTGCAGCGAGCCCTGGTCCTTCGCGAGGATCGCCTCCGAGACGGAGGAGAACGCGCGGCCCTCGCCGGCGGCGCCCTCGCGGATCGTCGTCAGGTGGTGGAGGCCGATGATCATGTCCTGCGTGGGCAGGGTGACCGGACGGCCGTCCGAGGGCTTGAGGATGTTGTTCGACGCGAGCATCAGGATGCGCGCCTCGGCCTGGGCCTCGACGGACAGCGGCAGGTGGACGGCCATCTGGTCGCCGTCGAAGTCCGCGTTGAACGCGGCGCAGACGAGCGGGTGCAGCTGGATCGCCTTGCCCTCGACCAGCTGGGGCTCGAAGGCCTGGATGCCGAGACGGTGCAGCGTGGGCGCGCGGTTCAGCAGGACGGGGCGCTCGCGGATGATCTCCTCGAGCACGTCCCACACCTGCGGGCGCGAGCGCTCCACCATGCGCTTGGCGGCCTTGATGTTCTGCGCGTGCGACAGGTCGATCAGGCGCTTGATCACGAACGGCTTGAACAGCTCCAGCGCCATCTGCTTGGGCAGACCGCACTGGTGCAGCTTGAGCTGCGGGCCGACGATGATGACCGAGCGGCCCGAGTAGTCGACGCGCTTGCCCAGCAGGTTCTGGCGGAAGCGACCCTGCTTTCCCTTGAGCATGTCGCTCAGGGACTTCAGGGCGCGGTTGCCGGTTCCGGTGACGGGGCGGCCGCGGCGGCCGTTGTCGAAGAGGGCGTCGACCGCCTCCTGGAGCATGCGCTTCTCGTTGTTCACGATGATCTCGGGGGCACCGAGGTCGAGCAGGCGGCGGAGTCGGTTGTTGCGGTTGATCACGCGACGGTAGAGGTCGTTCAGGTCGCTGGTCGCGAACCGGCCTCCATCGAGCTGCACCATCGGGCGCAGCTCCGGCGGGATGACCGGGACGACGTCGAGGACCATCGCGGCCGGCGAGTTGCCGGTGGCGAGGAACGAGTTGACGACGCGCAGGCGCTTGATGGCGCGGATCTTCTTCTGACCCTTGCCCTCGGCGATCTGCAGGTGCAGCGTCTCGGCCTCGGCCTGGAGGTCGAACTGCTCGAGGCGCTTCTTGATCGCCTCGGCGCCCATGTAGGCCTCGAAGTAGACGCCGTACCGGTCGACGAGCTCGTTGAAGACCGCGTCCTCGGGCTTGAGGTCGCCGACCTTGAGGGTGCGGAACTGCTCCCACACGCTCTCGAGCCGCGCGATGTCCTCGTCGAAGGACTTGCGGATCTGGCCCATCTCCTTCTCGGCGCCGTCCTTGGTGCGGCGCTTCTGGTCGCTCTTGGCGCCCTCCGCCTCCAGGGCGGCGAGGTCGGTCTCCAGGCGCGCCAGGCGGTCCGCGATGCGGGAGTCGCGCTGGTCCGAGAGGGTCTTGATCTCGAGCCGGAGCTCGTTCTCGAGCCCGGGCATGTCGGCGTGACGGCCGTCGTCGTCCACGTCGATGATCATGTACGCCGCGAAGTAGATGACCTTCTCGAGGTCCTTCGGCGCCATGTCCAGCAGGTATCCGAGGCGCGAGGGGACGCCCTTGAAGTACCAGATGTGGGTGACGGGGGCGGCGAGCTCGATGTGGCCCATCCGCTCGCGGCGGACCGAGGACTTGGTGACCTCGACGCCGCAGCGCTCGCAGACGATGCCCTTGAAGCGGACTCGCTTGTACTTGCCGCAGGAGCACTCCCAGTCGCGAGAGGGTCCGAAGATCTGCTCGCCGAACAGGCCGTCCTTCTCGGGCTTCAGGGTGCGGTAGTTGATGGTCTCGGGCTTCTTCACTTCACCGTGCGACCAGCGACGGATGTCATCGGCCGTTGCGAGGCCGATGCGCAGCTCATCGAAAGTGGTTACGTCGAGCAATGTTTTCTCCTTGTCGGAAAACAGGGTGTCTCGTCAGAGACGGGAGGTCGTCAGATGCTGGCGCGGATCAGATGTCGTCGACGGAGGACGACTCGAACCGGGAGGAGATGTTGATGCCGAGCTCTTCCGCGGCGCGGTAGACCTCGTCATCGGTGTCGCGCAGGCTGACCGCGGTGCCGTCGGCCGAGAGGACCTCGACGTTCAGGCACAGGGACTGCATCTCCTTGATGAGGACCTTGAAGGACTCCGGGATGCCGGGCTCCTGGATGTTCTCGCCCTTGACGATGGCCTCGTACACCTTCACGCGGCCGAGGATGTCGTCCGACTTGATGGTGAGGAGCTCCTGGAGGGCGTAGGCGGCGCCGTAGGCCTCGAGGGCCCACACCTCCATCTCGCCGAAGCGCTGTCCGCCGAACTGCGCCTTACCACCGAGCGGCTGCTGGGTGATCATCGAGTACGGGCCCGTCGAGCGCGCGTGGATCTTGTCGTCGACGAGGTGGTGCAGCTTCAGGATGTACATGTAGCCGACCGAGACCGGGTCCGGGAAGGGCTCCCCGGAGCGGCCGTCGAACAGCTGCGTCTTGCCGGACGAGCCGATCAGGCGCTCTCCGTCGCGCGTCGGGGTGGTGGAGTCGAGGAGCCCTGCGAGCTCCTCCTCCGCCGCACCGTCGAAGACGGGGGTCGCGACCTTGGTGCCGGGCGCCGCCTCGCGGGCGTGCTCGGGCAGGCGCGCGGCCCACTCCGGCTGACCCTCGACCTTCCAGCCCTGCTTCGCGATCCACCCGAGGTGGATCTCGAGGACCTGGCCGAAGTTCATGCGGCCGGGGACGCCGAGCGGGTTGAGGACGATGTCGACCGGGGTGCCGTCGGCGAGGAACGGCATGTCCTCGACCGGCAGGATCTTCGAGATGACGCCCTTGTTGCCGTGGCGGCCGGCGAGCTTGTCGCCCTCGGTGATCTTGCGCTTCTGGGCGATGTAGACGACCACGCGCTGGTTGACGCCCGAGCCGAGCTCGTCGTCGCCGTCCTGCGCGTCGAACACCTTGACGCCGATGATCGTGCCCTGCTCGCCGTGGGGCACCTTCAGCGACGTGTCGCGGACCTCGCGGCTCTTCTCGTTGAAGATCGCGCGGAGCAGGCGCTCCTCGGCCGAGAGCTCGGTCTCGCCCTTGGGCGTGACCTTGCCGACGAGGATGTCGCCGGGGCGGACCTCGGCGCCGATGCGGATGATGCCGCGCTCGTCCAGGTCGGCCAGGAGCTCCGGGCTGACGTTGGGGAGGTCGCGGGTGATCTCCTCCTTGCCGAGCTTGGTGTCGCGGGCGTCGACCTCGTACTCCTCGATGTGGATCGAGGAGAGGACGTCGTCCTTCACCAGGTTCTGGCTGAGGATGATCGCGTCCTCGAAGTTGTGGCCCTCCCACGGCATGAACGCGACGAGCAGGTTCTTGCCCAGCGCGAGCTCGCCGTTCTCGGTGGCGGGGCCGTCGGCGACGACCTCGCCGACCTCGATGCGCTCGCCGGCCGAGACGACCACGCGGTTGTTGTACGAGGTGCCCTGGTTGGAGCGGTCGAACTTGCGGAGGAAGTAGGTCTGCGTGCCGCCCTCGTCCAGCTGGACGGTGACGGAGTCGGCGGAGACCTCCTGGACGACACCGGCCTTGTCGGCGGTGATGACGTCGCCGGCGTCGATGGCCGCGAAGCCCTCCATGCCGGTTCCGACGACGGGCGACTCGCTGCGCAGCAGCGGGACGGCCTGACGCTGCATGTTCGCGCCCATGAGCGCGCGGTTCGCGTCGTCGTGCTCGAGGAACGGGATCAGCGAGGTCGCGACCGAGACCATCTGGCGCGGCGAGACGTCCATGTAGTGGACGCGCTCGGCGTCGACGAGCTCGACCTCTCCGCCCTTGGGGCGGACCAGGACCTTGCCCTCCGCGAAGCGGAAGTCCTTCGTGAGGGGGGCGTTCGCCTGGGCGACCAGGTACTCGTCCTCCTCGGACGCGGTGAGGTAGTCGATCTGCGAGGTGACGGTGCCGTCGACGACCTTGCGGTACGGGGTCTCGATGAAGCCGAACGAGTTGATGCGCGCGAAGGACGCGAGCGATCCGATCAGGCCGATGTTCGGGCCTTCCGGGGTCTCGATCGGGCACATGCGGCCGTAGTGCGAGGGGTGGACGTCGCGGACCTCGACGCCGGCGCGCTCACGGGAGAGTCCGCCGGGGCCGAGCGCCGACAGGCGGCGCTTGTGGGTCAGACCCGCGAGCGGGTTGTTCTGGTCCATGAACTGCGACAGCTGGCTGGTGCCGAAGAACTCCTTGATCGCGGCGACGACGGGGCGCACGTTGATCAGGGTCTGCGGGGTGATCGCCTCGATGTCCTGCGTGGTCATGCGCTCGCGGACGACGCGCTCCATGCGGGACAGTCCGGTGCGGACCTGGTTCTGGATCAGCTCGCCGACCGCGCGGATGCGGCGGTTGCCGAAGTGGTCGATGTCGTCGACGTCGAGACGCAGCTCGACCGGCTCGCCGTCGCGCACGCCGGGGAGGGCGGTGCGACCGTCGTGCAGGGCGACCAGGTACTTGATGGTCGCGATGATGTCCTCGACCGTGAGCACCGAGTCGGACAGCGCCTTGTCGATGCCGAGCTTGCGGTTGATCTTGTAGCGGCCGACCTTCGCGAGGTCGTAGCGCTTGGAGTTGAAGTAGAAGTTGTCCAGCAGCGCGCGGGCGGCCTCGGCGGCGACCTGCTCGCCCGGACGGAGCTTGCGGTAGATGTCGCGGAGGGCGTCCTCCTTGGTGAGGATGTTGTCCTTCTCGAGGGTCAGCTCGATCGACTCGTAGCCGGCGAACTGCTCGAGGATCTCCTCGCTCGTGAGGCCGAGGGCCTTGAGGAACACGGTGACCGACTGCTTGCGCTTGCGGTCGATGCGCACGCCGACCTGGTCGCGCTTGTCGATCTCGAACTCGAGCCAGGCGCCGCGGCTCGGGATGACGCGGGCGGAGTAGATGTCCTTGTCGGACGTCTTCTCCTGCTGGCGCTCGAAGTAGACGCCGGGGCTGCGCACGAGCTGGGACACGACGACACGCTCGGTGCCGTTGATGATGAACGTGCCCTTCTCGGTCATCAGCGGGAAGTCGCCCATGAAGACCGTCTGGGTCTTGATCTCACCCGTGAGGTGGTTCATGAACTCGGCCTCGACGTACAGCGGAGCGGCGTAGGTCTTGCCGCGCTCCTTGCACTCCTCGATCGTGTACTTCTCGGGCTCGAGGTACGGGTTCGTGAAGCTCAGCTGCATCGTCTCGCTGAGGTCCTCGATCGGGGAGATCTCCTCGAAGATCTCGTCGAGGCCGGAGTTGGCGGGGAGGTCCTCCCGGCCGGCGGCCTTCGCCTCGGCGACGCGGGTCTTCCACGCCTCCGAGCCGACGAGCCAGTCGAAGCTCTCGGTCTGCAGCGCGAGCAGATCCGGAACGGTCAGGGTGTCGCTGATCTTGGCGAACGAGAGACGCGAAGCTCCGCGTCCGTTCTTGGGTGAGGTGGTGGTCGCGGTGGACGCAGCAGCCAAGGAAGGAACCTCCGTAGACCCTCGCGGGTCTCAATCTGTGGGATGTGTGGAGTGGGCTCCCGCCGGACGGGCCGCCACCCCTGCCCGCACGCCGTGCGGACCGAGGCGACTCGGTCTTGGGGGCGGGGCTAGAGTGTGGCAACGGCATCCACCATCTGATGCCGGGTTCCGGTGACCTGCCGACCGCGATATGAGGGCATGGGTACTCGGGAGCGCAAAGTACGAATATAGCCGCATCGCGCCACGCCGCGCAAGTGCGGATGCTTGCGCCGCCCCGCGGGGTCCGGTATACGAGGCCACGGCCTCCCGGATCGATCCGACCGGGCCGGGCGCGGAGCCCCGCCGTCCCGCCGCCGCGGCAGACTGGTCGGATGCAGGAACGCACCGGCCGCCGACGCGGAGACGACTCCGAGCACCCCCGCGCCGTGCTCGCCAGCGGGTACACCGCGCGGATCGAGCCCGACCGCCACTCGCCCGAGGCGGCGACCCTGGTCGTCGACGGCACTCCGCAGTCGCACGTCGACCTCGCGGATCCGACGCACCTCTCGTTCGAGTACGTCCGCCGGATCGGCCACGCGATCGACCTCGTCGCCCCCGAGGGCGAGAGCGTCACGGCGCTCCACCTGGGCGCCGGAGCGCTGACCCTCCCCCGCTACGTCGCCGCGACCCGGCCGGGCTCGCGCCAGCAGGTCGTCGAGATCGAGGGCGCTCTGGTCGAGCTGGTGCGCGAGGCGCTCCCGCTCCCCCGCGGGGCGCAGATCCGCATCCGCCAGGGCGACGCCCGCGAGGTGCTCGGCAAGCTGCCGCCCGGGCTGCGCGGCACGGTCGACGTGGTCGTCGTCGACATCTTCTCGGGCGCGCGCACTCCCGCGCACGTGACCAGCGCCGAGTTCTACGAGGCGATCGCGCCGCTGCTCGCCCCCGGCGGCCTGGTCGCGGTGAACGTGGCCGACGGCGGCGCGCTCGCCTTCGCCCGCGCCCAGGCCGCGACGCTCGCCTCCGTCTTCGCGCACACCGCGATCATGACCGACACCCAGATGCTCAAGGCCAAGCGCTTCGGGAACGTGGTGATGCTCGCCTCGGCCGATCCGCTGCCGCTCGACGGCCTGCCGCGGCGCCTCGCCTCCGACCCCGCGCCCTCCAAGCTGGTGCAGGGGCGGGAGCTCGAGAACTTCATCGCCGGCGCCCTCGTCGTCACGGACGAGACCGCCACCCCGTCGCCGCTGCCGGCGCGGAGCATCTTCCAGGTGCGACGGGGCTGACCCGGGCCGCGCGTCGGGGCGCCGTCCGGGGACCCGCCGGTACACTCGACGCCGGGGTCAGCGACCCCGACCGTCCTCTCGTCCGCCACGCGCGACGATCCGGATCCGCACTCCACGAGGAAGCATCGCCCTGAGCATCATCATCCGCCACGACCCCGCGACCCTCCACGAGGAGATCGACGTCGACGCCGCCCAGGAGCGCCTGGAGGAGATCGGCGCGCTGCGCAGCCTCGCCGCGCTCACCGAGAAGGCGGAGCTGCTGCGCCTGCTCGGGCGCGTCGACGAGGCGTGGGACCTCGCGAACGAGGCCGTCCGCCGCACCCGCTTCTCCGGCGACCGCGCCGAGCTGCTCACCGCCCGCGTCCGCCGCGCCCGCCTCATGCAGCTGCGGGGCCGCACCGACGAGGCCCTCTCGGAGCTCGCGCTCTGCGTCGAGGAGGCCCGCACGCACGAGTGGCACCTCGAGCACTCCTTCGCGCTCAAGCACCGCGGCCTCACCTTCTTCGAGCTGGGCGAGTACGGCCGGGCGATGCGCGACTTCGACGCCGCGACCGCCCTCGGCGAGCGCGTCGGGGTCCCCGAGGAGGAGCTCGAGGTCGCCCGCCTGGGCTACGCCGCCGCCTCCGAGTTCCAGGACGGGACCGACCGCGAGGCCCGCACCGACGGCACCGCCCGCGGCCGCCGCCGCGCCGACGGCGACGAGTCCTAGGCAGCGCCACCTGTGGCCGACCTCGAGGACGTGGCCCGCTGGGCCGACGCGCTGATCGAGGAGCACCTCGACCCCTCCTGGTCCTTCGCGCTCGACCACGCGCGCACCCGCGGCGGCGCCTGCCACTGGACGCGCCGCCGGATCACGGTCTCGCGCCACCTCGCAGCCCGCTGGAGCGACGAGGAGGTCCGGCAGACACTCCTGCACGAGGTCGCTCACGCGCTCGCGGGGCCCGACGCCGGGCACGGACCGCAGTGGCGGCGGATCGCGGCGCGGCTCGGCTACACGGGATCGCGCACCCACAGCAACCCGACCGCGGACGAGCTCGCGCCGTGGGTCGGCACCTGCCCGGGCGGACACCTCTTCTACCGCCATCGCCGGCCCACCCGGCCCCTGGCCTGCGGCCGCTGCGCGCGCCGGTTCGAGGCCGCGAACGCGATCCAGTGGCGGCGCCGACCGGTCCCGGCGCCGTGACCCCGGACGAGGCCCCGCACGGCGGGCGCACGCCGGTCACCGGGCAGTGGCTCCCCGAGGCCGACGGCCGGCGCTGGTGGTTCGACTCCGGAAGCCTCGCACTCGACTTCGCCACGACCGGAGCACTGCCTCCGGGAGCGGCCGAGCACCTCGACTCCGACGCCGCCCTGGCCGCCTGGCTCGCCGAGCGCTTCGAGGCGGTCGGCCCCGAGAGCCGGGACGCGCGCCTCGACGACGCGCTGATGCTCCGGGGCGCGATCGCCCGGCTGGCCGTCGCGGCCGAGGCCGGCACCGCGCCCGACCCGCGCGACGTCGACGTGGTCAACCTGGTCGCGGCGATGCCCGATATCCCGCCGGTGCTGAGCGGCGGATCGCGGCAGGCAGGACGGCTCCACGCGGCGGGCAGGCAGGCGCTCGCGTCCATCGCCCGGGAGGCCGTGGGGCTGCTGGGCCCGGCCGTGGCCGGACGGCTGAGGCGCTGCGCGGATCCGGAGTGCCGGATGCTCTACCTCGACACGTCCCGCGCCGGCTCGCGCCGCTGGTGCTCGATGCAGCGCTGCGGGAACCGGTCGAAGGTCCGGGCGTACCGGGCGCGCGCCGCCGCCCCGCGCGGCTGACGCACCGCCGCGGCACCGGGAGCGGCACCGCGGCGGGACGGGTCAGTCGGAGACGCGGACCGAGCGGTCGAAGGCGACGTAGCCCGAGAAGTCCTTGCCGACGCGGTCGAACGCCGTCGGGTAGGGGTGCGGGTACGACCAGGCCTTGTCCTTCTGCAGGCCGTCGCCGGTCTGCACCGAGAAGTACTGGCACTCGCCCTTCCACGGGCAGATGTAGGGCGTGGGGCTCTCGACGAGCACGCCCTCGGCGATGCTCGACGGCGGGAAGTACCAGTTGCCCTCGATCGAGATCAGGTCGGAGTCGGGGGCGTCGGCGAGGACGACGTCGTTGAGGACGGCTTTCATGCGGGCCAGCTTTCGGTCGGGGCGGGGGCGGAGGGACCGCCTCCGCCGAACGCTACGCCGGGGGCGGGCGAGTGGTCGAGGCGGCGGCTCGGATCCGCAGGGGCTTGTGCGCTCCGCGGACGCCCTGCACCGCTCGGAGGCCGCGCCCGCCGGAGCGGCGGGTCAGCGGAGGACCGACACCTCGTCGACGGCGTCGACCCGGGCGGCGGCGCGGACCTCGTCCGCCCGCCCCTCGGCGGCGAGCAGGCGGCCGGACTCGGACGCGGTGAGCAGATGCGCGCACGCCCGGCGCAGGCCCTCGTAGGACGCGCAGGCCACCGCGGCCTCGGGCGAGACGTGGTCGATGCCCAGCCCGATGAGCGCGTCGACGACGGCGCCGGCCGCCAGCTGGTCCTCCATCGCGAACCGCGCCGCTCCGCTGTCGTCGACGTCGCCGAGTGCGATCACGTTGACGCTGGTGCGCCCGCCGTTCTCGTGCTGGCGCTCCAGGATCCAGCGGGCGACGGCCGAGCGGTCGGCCAGGCCCGCGCGGACGACGCGGCCCTCCACTCCCCCGAGGTCGGGGCTCTCGCCTCCGGGCAGAGCGTCGACGAGCACCGTGACGTGGGCGGGGGCGAGCACGCGGAGGGCGCGGGCCCCCCACTCGAAGCGGATCTGGTAGGTCGACTGATCGACGGAGGCGGCGGGAGCGGTCACCCTGACACGGTAGCGAGCCCCGGAGGCGCATACACGTCCGGGGCTCCGCGCGCACCCGGTTCCCGCGCAGGGGCGGGCGGAGGAGGATGTCCCTCGTGAAGGTGATGCTCAAGCACGTGCTCGACACCGACGCCGACTCCGCCTGGCGCGCCCTGCAGAGTCCGGCCGTGTTCCGGGAGGTGATGTCCCCGCTCCTGACCGCCGCGTCGCTGGACGAGGGCGGCTTCCGCCCGACCTGGGGGCTCGGCTCCCACGAGGTCGCGATGGACGCCCTCGGGATCGTGCCGATGGGCGCGCAGGAGATCGACCTCTCCTACCGCCGCGTCCCCTCGATGCCCGACGTGCGGATCCTGCGCGACAGCGGCGGGCCCCTCACCGGCTCCCTCCGCCTGATCACCGCGTGGGACCACCGCATGGCCGTGGCCCCGCTCCCTGACGGGCGCACGCTCTTCCGCGACCGCCTCGAGTTCTCGGCGGGTCTCGCCTCGGCCGCGCTCTGGCCTTCGATGTGGGCGTTCTGGCAGTGGCGCGGCATCCGCATCCGCTCCCTCGCCCCGTCCTGGCGCCACGATCTCGGTGCCGACACCCGCCCGCGCGGGGAGTCCGCCGCATGAGCCCCGACGGCGTCGCCGAGGAGGAGACCGAGCTGTCGCGCTCGGAGCTCCTGCGCCTCCAGTGGCCCTCCGCCGACGAGGAGGAGCAGGACGACGACGGCGTCTCGCCCCGCCGCCGCCTCACGACGGCGGTCGAGGTGTCGGACTGGCGCCGCCACGTCCAGGCCCTCTACGCGGAGGTGCGCCGACTCTCGAACGTGGACCTGCTCGCCGCGCACGCGTCCTGGATCCGCGGGCGCAACGCGCTCTTCGCGCAGCACCCCTCCACCCCCCTCCTCCCGGCCGACCGCGCGCACTTCCGCTCGCTGCCGATCGCGCCCTACGACGCGGCCTGGCGCTTCGAGCTCGAGGTGGCCCCGGCCGAGGAGGCGCGACGGATGGACGTGGAGACCGGCACCGACGGCACCGTCCCCTTCGAGCTGATCGGCACGGTCGAGGTGCCGGACACCGGCAGCCTCGACGTCTGGCGCCTGGCGTCCTACGGCGGAGGCCTGTTCCTGCCGGTCAAGGACGCCCTCGCGGGGACACCCGGCGGCACCTACGGCGGTGGCCGCTACCTCCTGGACACCGTGAAGGGCGCCGACCTCGGCCCGGGCTCCGCCCCGGGGACGCTGGTCCTCGACTTCAACTTCGCCTACAACCCCTCCTGCGCCTACGACCCGGCCTGGGCCTGCCCGCTCGCCCAGGCGGGCAACCGGCTGCCGGTCGAGGTGCCGGTCGGCGAGCGCTACCGGGGCTGACACCGACCCTGGACGTTCTCGGAGGGGCGGCCGATAGCCTCCGGGCGGCGCCGTCGTGCGCCGGAAAGCAGGAAAGCCGCATGCCCCGTCCCGTCCTCCTCGTCACCGGAACCTCCACCGGCATCGGCCGCGCCACCGCGATCGAGGCCGCGCGCGCGGGCTGGCGGGTGGTCGCCACCGTGCGGGATCCGGAGCGGGCGGAGGGCCTGCGCGCCGCCGCCGCCGAGGCCCGCGTCGAGCTCGACCTGCGATCGCTCGACGTGACCGACGCGGACTCCGTCGCCGGCTGCCTCCGCGCCGTGGAGGAGGAGCTCGGCGGTCTCGACGCCCTCGTGAACAACGCCGGAGCCGGCCACCTCGGCACCCTCGAGCTGGAGGATCCGGAGGAGCTGCGCCGCGTGATGGAGGTCAACTTCTTCGGCACCGTCGCGGTCACCCGCGCCGCGATGCCGATGCTGCGCTCGTCCCGCGGTCGCATCGTCACCGTCTCGAGCGTCGGCGGCGCGATCGGGCAGCCGTTCAACGAGGACTACTGCGCGTCGAAGTTCGCGGTCGAGGGGTTCTTCGAGGCGCTCGCCCCGGTCGCCGCCTCCGTCGGCGTCCACGTGTCGCTGATCGAGCCGGGAGCGGTCCGCAGCAGCTTCGTCGAGAACGTCGGCATCGACGCGGCGGCGATGCTCGCGCAGGCCGGCCCCTACTCGCCGGCGCTCGGCGCCTACCTCGACCGCGCCGCGTCGTCCTTCTCCTCGACCCACGCGCAGGACCCGTCCGACGTCGCCGCCGTCATCCTGAAGACCCTGCGCGACCCGGAGCCGGCCTTCCGCGTGCAGACCTCGGACTGGGCGGGCGACTTCGTCGGGACCAAGCTGAGCGACCGCGACGGCTCCCGCGTGCAGGCCGCGATGCGCGGATGGATCGGCATCCACTAGAGTGGGATGGTGCGAGCGCAGCGACTGCGCTCCCCCGCGTCGTAGAACGCCCCTTGTCCCCTAGGACTCTGACCGTCGAGGATCCGTCCCGACCATCTGGCGCACGTGCATGAGGCCCCCGGCCGCGCGCACCGAATCGTACGGCGAACGGATGTGACCACCGTCACCTTCGCCCGAACGCCGATCACCCGCGCCCCGGCCACCGCCCGCGCGTCCTCGATCGGCATGATGCCCCCGAAAGGCACCACTCCATGTCGAACACCCCCCTCTCCTTCAGCGCCCTCGGCGTGCCGGCCCCCCTCGTGGCTGCGCTCACCGCGAGCGGCATCACCGAGCCCTTCCCGATCCAGGTCGACACGCTGCCCGACACCCTCGGCGGACGCGACGTCCTCGGCCGCGGCAAGACCGGCTCCGGCAAGACCCTCGCCTTCTCCATCCCGATGATCGCCCGCCTCGGCGGCTCCCTCGCCGGCGGGCGCCGCCGCCCCGGACGCCCGCTCGGACTCGTCCTCGCGCCGACCCGCGAGCTCGCCACGCAGATCACCGCTGCGATGCAGCCCCTCGCCGACGCCTACGGCATCGTCACCACCACGATCTTCGGAGGCGTCTCGCAGCAGCGCCAGGTCGCGGCGCTCAAGCAGGGCGTCGACATCGTCGTGGCCTGCCCGGGCCGCCTCGAGGACCTGATGAAGCAGGGCTTCGTGAACCTCGACGCCGTCGAGATCACCGTCCTCGACGAGGCCGACCACATGGCCGACCTCGGCTTCCTGCCGGTCGTCACGCGCATCCTCGACAAGACCCCCCGCGGCGGGCAGCGCCTGCTGTTCTCCGCGACGCTCGACAACGGCGTGGACAAGCTGGTCAAGAAGTACCTCCAGAACGAGGTGCTCCACTCGGTCGACGAGGCCAACTCCCCCGTCGCGCTGATGACCCACCACGTGTTCGAGGTCGACGGCCTCGACGCCAAGAACGCGCTCGTGAAGACCCTCGCGTCCGGCACCGGCCGCCGCATCCTCTTCATGCGCACCAAGCACCACGCGAAGAAGCTCGCCAAGCAGCTCACCGGCCAGGGCATCCCCGCGGTCGACCTGCACGGCAACCTCTCGCAGGTCGCCCGCGACCGGAACCTCGCCGCGTTCGGCGCCGGCACCGTCAAGGTCCTCGTCGCCACCGACGTCGCCGCCCGCGGCGTGCACGTCGACGACGTCGAGCTCGTCATCCACGTCGACCCGCCGATGGAGCACAAGGCGTACCTGCACCGCTCGGGCCGCACCGCCCGCGCCGGCAGCGAGGGAGACGTCGTCACCGTCGTCCTGCCCACGCAGCGCAGCGACGTGAAGACCCTCCTCCGCAAGGCCGCGATCCAGGTCGCGCCCCAGCAGGTGACGGCCGACTCGGCCGCCGTCGCGAAGCTCGTCGGCGACGTCGCTCCGTACGTCACCCCCAGCGCCGTCGTCGAGCCCGTCCGCAGCCAGTCGCAGGGCGGACGCTCGCAGGGCGCCAACGCGCAGCGCAAGCGCGCGGCCCGCACCGAGGGCACCGCCGCACCCCGCGGCGGACGCTCGACGGGTGCCGCGACCGGCGGAGGCGACCGCCCCCGCCGCGACCGCACCGCCGCCGAGGGACCCGCCCGCGGCGGCGCCCGCGGAGGCCGCAGCCGCTCGGCCGCCGGCGCCCCCTCGACCTCGGGCGGATCGCGCTCGTTCTACAGCACCGCGACCGGCGGAGCAGCCTCGGGCGCTCCCGCCCGCGAGTCCGCCGGCGGCGGCGCCCGCCGCGGCGGCCGCCGCGCGCAGGGCTGAACCGTTTTGTGCGCCGCGTAGCGGCGCACCGCGGTCGACTTCAAGGACGGTCGCGGCGCGCAGAGCGTGTCGCGACCGGCTAGGTCCGATCCGCTCGCACGCGGATCGACCGTTCGCCTCGTGGGCAGCCGCGGAGCGGCGCACCGCGGAGCGGCGCACCGCGGTCGGCTTCAAGCACGGTCGCGACGCGCAGAGCGTGTCGCGACCGGCTAGGTCCGATCCGCTCGCACGCGGATCGACCGTTCGCCTCGCGGGCAGCCGCTGGTCCGGGGGCTGAGCGTTCGGTGATCGCACCTCAGCGCTCGTCCTGATCAGGGCGCCGACATCACGAAGGGCCGGGGCCCGCGACTTCTGGTCGCGGGCCCCGGCCCTTCGTCGTTCACGCTTCACCTCTTCCAGCGGAGTCCCGCGCGGGGAGTTCCGGAAGTCCTCACCGCGTCCTGATCAGGCGATCCCCTGCGGCGCCGTCGTCGGGCAGGGGCGCCGCCTCTCCTCGCCCGGTCACAGAGGTCCCGTGGACGCCGGATCCACGAGCCGAACGGCCGGGTCGCGTGCCGGCGGATCGGTCCAGGCGGACGCCCGACGCTCCAGCCGGCCCACCGTCCTTGCGAGCCGACCGCGGCGCGCCGCTATCGGCGCGCAGAAGGGAGCACCGCGGCCGATCCGCGCCGCTAGGACAGGCGGCCGACGGAAGCGAGCGCGGCGCGGATCAGCGCGCCCCGCCCGCCCTCCATCTCGGCGGAGATCGCGTCGGAGCAGGCCTCGTCGGGGGTCATCCAGGTGAGCTCGAGGGCGTCCTGGCGGGGGTCGCAGGTGCCGGTGACGGGGACGACGTAGGCGAGGGAGACCGCGTGCTGGCGGTCGTCGGTGAACGGTCCCATGCCGGGCATCGGGAAGTACTCGGCGACGTGGAAGGGGAGCGGGCTCGCCGGGAGGAGGGGGAAGGCCATGGGACCGAGATCCTTCTCGAGGTGGCGGAACAGCGCGTCGCGCAGCGTCTCGCCGTACATCACGCGGCCCGAGACGATCGTGCGGGTGATCTGGCCGGAGGGGGTCGCGCGCAGGAGCACGCCGACCTCGGTGACCTGCCCGAGCCCGTCGACCCGGACGGGCACGGCCTCCACGTACAGCAGCGGGAGCCGCCGGCGGATCTCGGCGAGTTCGTCGTCGGACAGCCACCCGGAGTTCGGGTCAGGGGTGCGCACGCTCATGCAGCCATTCTCACCCTTCGCGGCTGGTGTTCCGACCGGCGGCGGCGATCCCGCACTCAGGGGGATGATGGTGCGATGGGAATCGACGCGAACGCGGTGCTGTGGTCCTCCTCCGAGCGCGACCGCGTCGGCAGGCCCCTCCTGGTGCTGCTGCACGGCTACGGCTCGCACGAGGGGGACCTGTTCTCGCTCGGCGCCTACCTGCCGCTGGAGCCGGTCCTCGCGTCCCTCCGGGCGCCTCTCGCCCTGGGCGGCGGGGCGAACGCGTGGTGGCCCCTCCGGGTGCCGCTGGTGCCTGACGAGCCGCGGGCCGATCCCGAGGCCGTCGAGGCGGCGGCGGCGGCTGTGATCGAGTGGCTCGACGCTTTGGAGCACCCGGGTCCGGTGGGGCTGCTGGGCTTCTCCCAGGGCGCCGCGCTGGCGGTGCAGCTGCTGCGGCGCGCGCCTGGCCGCTTCGCCTTCGCGGTCGCCCTGTCCGGGTTCGTGGTCCCGCTCGCCGAGGGCGACGACGCGGACGAGCGGCTCACCCGCGAGCGTCCGCCGGTGTTCTGGGGCCGCGGGACGCTCGACACGGTGATCCCGGAGGAGCTCGTGCGGGACGCGGCGGCCTGGTTCCCGGAGCACACGGCGCTCGACGCCCGGGTCTACGAGGGCGTCGCCCACGGAGTCGGGCAGGCCGAGCTCGCCGACATCGGCACGTTCGTGCGTCTCGGCTTCGCCTGACGGGCGGGCTCCCCCGCGTCAAGGGCTCGCCCCCGGGCCGCGGCCCCGGCAATGTCGGAGGTGGCAGGGAGGATGGATGCATGCCGGACGTCCTCGAGCGCTTCTCCCCCGCCACGCGCGCGTGGTTCGAGGGCGCGTTCCCGGCGCCGACCGCCGCCCAGGAGGGCGCCTGGTCGGCCATCTCGAGTGGAGCGCACGCCCTCGTGGTCGCTCCCACCGGCTCCGGCAAGACGCTCTCGGCCTTCCTCTGGGCGATCGACCGGCTCGTGCAGGGCCCGCCGCCGGAGGATCCGCAGCACCGCACGCGCGTGCTCTACGTCTCGCCGCTGAAGGCTCTCGGCGTCGACGTCGAGCGCAACCTCCGCTCGCCGCTCGTCGGCGTCACCCAGACGGCGCTGCGGCTGAGCGCCGAGGGCATCGGCAGCGCGCCGGCCACGGTCACCGTCGGGGTGCGGTCGGGAGACACGCCCGCCGCCGAGCGGCGCGTGCTGCAGAAGACGCCGCCGGACATCCTGATCACGACCCCCGAGTCGCTCTACCTCATGCTCACCTCGGCGGCGCGCGAGTCGCTCCGCGGCGTCGAGACGGTCATCGTCGACGAGGTCCACGCGGTCGCGTCGACCAAGCGCGGGGCGCACCTCGCCGTCTCCCTCGAGCGGCTCGACGCCCTGCTCCCGAAGCCGGTGCAGCGCATCGGCCTCTCGGCGACGGTGCGCCCGCGCGAGGAGGTGGCCCGGTTCCTCGCCGGCCGCTCCCCGGTCGCGATCGTGGCTCCGGCGTCCGAGAAGCAGTGGGACCTCAGCGTCGTCGTCCCGGTCGAGGACATGTCCGAGCTGGGGACGGCGGCTCCGCAGGACGGATCGACGATGGGGGCCACCGGTCCGCAGAGCGGGTCGATCTGGCCGCACGTCGAGGAGTCGATCGTCGACCGGGTCCTCGCGCACACCTCCTCCATCGTCTTCGCGAACTCCCGCCGTCTCGCCGAGCGGCTGACCGCCCGGCTCAACGAGATCTACGCCGAGCGCCGCGAGCTCGCCGCGGAGCGGGCGCGCGAGGCGGGCGAGCCCGTCGCCGTCGGGGCCCTGCTCGCCGAGGCGGCCTCCTCCTCCGTCCGCCGCTCCCCGGCCGAGGCGATGGGAGCGGCCGGGGGCACGAGCGGCAGCGGGCAGTCCGCGCCCGACGAGGAGCCGCTGCTCGCCCGCGCCCACCACGGCTCGGTGAGCAAGGAGCAGCGCGCGATCATCGAGGACGACCTGAAGTCCGGCCGCCTGCGCTGCGTGGTCGCGACCTCGAGCCTCGAGCTGGGGATCGACATGGGCGCCGTCGACCTCGTCGTCCAGGTCGAGACGCCGCCCTCGGTCGCGAGCGCCCTGCAGCGCGTGGGTCGAGCCGGCCACCAGGTCGGCGAGGTCTCGCGCGGGTCCTTCTACCCCAAGCACCGGGCCGACCTTCTCCACTCCGCCGTGACGACGGAGCGGATGCGCTCGGGCCTGATCGAGGCGATCGCCGTCCCCGCGAACCCGCTCGACATCCTCGCGCAGCAGACCGTCGCCGCGACCGCCCTCGAGAGCCTCGACGTGGACGACTGGTTCGACACCGTCCGCCGCAGCGCCCCCTTCGTGTCCCTGCCCCGCTCCGCCTACGAGGCGACCCTCGACCTCCTCTCGGGCCGCTACCCCTCCGACCAGTTCGCGGAGCTGCGGCCGCGCCTCGTCTGGGACCGCGACGCGAACACGCTCACCGGCCGGCCCGGCGCCCAGCGCCTCGCCGTCACCAGCGGCGGCACCATCCCCGACCGCGGGCTCTTCGGCGTGTTCATGGTCGGCGAGCCGGGCTCGACCGGCAACCGCGTCGGAGAGCTCGACGAGGAGATGGTCTACGAGTCCCGCGTCGGCGACGTCTTCGCGCTCGGAGCCACCAGCTGGCGCATCCAGGAGATCACCTACGACCGCGTGATCGTGACGCCGGCGTTCGGCGAGCCCGGGCGCCTCCCGTTCTGGAAGGGCGACTCGCAGGGGCGCCCCGCCGAGCTCGGCGAGGCGATCGGGGCGTTCACCCGCGAGGTGGGCGCCGCCGCCCCCGAGACGGCGCGCGAGCGCTGCACGGCGGCCGGGCTCGACGAGTACGCGACCAACAACCTCCTCTCCTTCCTCGACGAGCAGCGCCTGGCCACCGGGCAGATCCCGGACGACCGCACCCTCGTGCTCGAGCGCTTCCGCGACGAGCTGGGCGACTGGCGGCTGGTGCTGCACTCCCCGTACGGGATGCAGGTGCACTCGCCGTGGGCGCTCGCCATCGGCGCCCGCGTCCGCGAGCGGCACGGCGTCGACGGAGCGGCGATGGCCGGGGACGACGGCATCGTCGTGCGGATCCCCGACACCGAGTCGGAGCCGCCGGGCTCCGAGCTGTTCCTGTTCGAGCGCGAGGAGCTGGAGCAGCTGGTCACGAGCGAGGTCGGCGGCTCCGCCCTCTTCGCCGCCCGGTTCCGCGAGTGCGCGGCGCGGGCGCTCCTGCTCCCGAGGTACAACCCGGGCAAGCGCTCCCCGCTCTGGCAGCAGCGGCAGCGGGCGGCGCAGCTCCTCGACGTCGCCCGCACCTACCCGACCTTCCCGATCATCCTCGAGACCGTCCGCGAGTGCCTCCAGGACGTCTACGACCTGCCCGCCCTGCTCCGGCTCGCCGCACGGCTGGACGGGCGCGAGCTGCGGATCCTCGAGGTCGAGACGCCGACCGCCAGTCCGTTCGCGCGGTCCATGCTCTTCGGCTACGTCGCTGCCTTCATGTACGAGGGCGACAGCCCGCTCGCCGAGCGCCGCGCGGCGGCGCTCTCGGTCGACGCGACGCTCCTCGGCGAGCTGCTCGGCCGGGCGGAGCTGCGCGAGCTGCTCGACCCGGCCGTCCTCGCGCAGATCGAGCGCGAGCTGCAGCGCGTCGAGCCCGAGCGCCGCCTCCGCGGGCTCGAGGGCGCCGCCGACCTGCTCCGGCTGCTCGGCCCGCTGACGCTCGACGAGCTCGGGGAGCGCCTGGTCGACGAGTCGGTCGCCTCGGCGGACGTCGCGAAGGCGCCCGCGATCGAGCGCGCGGTGCTCGAGGCCGACGTGGCCGCGCTCGTGAAGGCCAAGCGCGTCCTGCCCGTGGGCCTCGGCGGTGAGCAGCGGTACGCCGCGATGGAGGACGCCTCCCGGCTCCGCGACGCTCTCGGCGTGCCCCTGCCGATCGGCGTCCCCGTCGCCTTCATCGACCCGGTCCGCGATCCGCTCGGCGACCTCGTCGCCCGCTACGCGCGCACCCACGGCCCCTTCACCGCCGCCGCCGTCGCCACCCGCCTGGGCCTCGGAGTCGCGGTCGTCACCGACACCCTGCGCCGCCTCGCGGGCGAGCGCCGCGTCTCGGAGGGCGAGTTCCGCCCCACCGGCACCGGGACCGAGTGGTGCGATGCCGAGGTGCTGCGCCGCCTGCGCAGCCGCTCTCTCGCCGCGCTCCGCAAGGAGGTGGAGCCGGTGGACGCGGCCGCGTACGCCCGCTTCCTCCCCGCCTGGCAGCACGTCGGCGGCTCGCTCCGCGGTATCGACGGCGTGGCCTCCGTGATCGACCAGCTGGCCGGCGCGCCCATCCCCGCGTCCGCCTGGGAGTCGCTGATCCTGCCCGCCCGGGTGCGCGACTACTCCCCCGCGATGCTCGACGAGCTCACCGCGACCGGCGAGGTCCTCTGGGCCGGCGCGGGCACCCTGCCCGGCAACGACGGCTGGGTGAGCCTCCATCTCGCCGACACGGCAGGGCTGACCCTCCCCGTCCCCGCCGCCGAGTCCGTGACCCTGACCGAGCTCCAGCAGGAGATCGTCGGCGTGCTCGGCTCGGGCGGCGGCTACTTCTTCCGCCAGCTCTCCGACGCGGTCGGCTCCACCGACGACGCGGGCCTCGTCGAGGCCCTGTGGGAGCTGGTCTGGGCCGGGCTCGTCACGAACGACACCCTGGCGCCGCTGCGCACCCTCGTCGGCTCGACCGGCGGCGCCCACCGCCAGCCGCGCGCCCCCGCCCGCGCCCGCGCGCCCCGGGGCCGGATGACCGCCCGCCCCACGATGGCCACCCGCGTGGGGCCGCCGACCGCCGGCGGCCGCTGGTCGATCGTGCCGCTCGCGGAGTCGGACGCGACGATCCGCGGGCACGCGCTCGGCGAGACGCTGCTCGAGCGGTACGGGATCGTCACCCGCGGCTCCGTGCAGGCCGAGGGCGTCCTGGGCGGCTTCGCCCTCGCCTACAAGGTGCTGAGCGGCTTCGAGCAGCAGGGCCGCGCCCGGAGGGGCTACTTCATCGAGAAGCTGGGAGCAGCGCAGTTCGGCACAGCCGGCAGCGTCGACCGGCTCCGCACGTTCGCCCCGCAGGACGAGGCGCAGGAGCGCTCACGCCCGGTGCTCGCGCTGGCGGCGACCGACCCCGCCAATCCGTTCGGCGCCGCTCTGCCGTGGCCGCAGGGCGAGGGGCACCGCCCCGGTCGGAAGGCCGGCGCGCTGGTCGCCGTCGTCGACGGAGCGCTCGCGGTCTACCTCGAGCGCGGCGGCAAGACCGCCCTCACCTTCACCGCCGACGAGGCGGCCCTCGCCGACGCGGCCGCCTCCCTCTCGCAGCTGGTCCGCTCCCGCGGGGTCGAGAAGCTGACCGTCGAGAAGATCGACGGCGTCTTCGCGCTCGGCACGCCCTTCGGCGACGCCCTCGTCGCCGCCGGCTTCGTCGCGAATCCGCGCGGCCTGAGGATGCGCTCGTGAGCGCCGGAGGGAGCCCGCGTGCCCGAGGGTGACACCGTCTACCGATCCGCCCACAACCTCGCCGAGGCGCTGGACGGCGAGGTCCTGACCCGATGCGACGTCCGCGTGCCGAAGTACGCGACGGTCGACCTCACCGGCGAGACGCTCGACGAGGTCGTCCCCCGCGGCAAGCACCTGCTGATGCGGGTCGGCGACGCGCTGATCCACTCCCACCTCAAGATGGAGGGGAGCTGGCACCTCTACGCCCGCGGCGAGGGCGAGCGGCCGAAGTGGCACCGGCCGGCGTTCCAGGCCCGGATCGTCCTCGAGACCGAGGACTGGCAGGCGGTCGGCTTCGAGCTCGGGCTCCTCGAGATCGTCCCGCGCTCGGCCGAGGAGGACGTGGTCGGCTATCTCGGCCCCGATCTGCTCGGCGCCGACTGGGACGCGCACGAGGCGCTGCGACGCCTGTCCGCCGATCCGGAGCGGCCGATCGGGCTCGCGCTGCTCGACCAGCGGATCATGGCCGGACTCGGCAACGTCTACCGCGCCGAGCTGTGCTTCCTGCGCGGCGTGCTGCCCACGCGCCCGGTCGGCGGGAGCGGCGACCTCGTGCGCACCATCGCGCTCGCGAAGCGGCTCCTCACCGTGAACCGCGAGCGGATCGAGCGCACGACGACCGGCAACCTGCGCCCGGGCCAGCAGCTCTGGGTCTACGGCCGCGACCGCAAGCCGTGTCGGCGCTGCGGCACTCCGATCGAGCGCGGTGAGCTCGGCGACGACGAGCTGCAGCTGCGGGTCACCTACTGGTGCCCGCACTGCCAGAGCTGAGGGGCTACTCCTCGACCGCGGAGCGGCGCCCGGGGACGTGCTTCTCGTGGACGCCGACGTCCGTCAGGCGCTCGATGCGGTCGACGTGGCGGCCGGGCTCGCCGCCGTCCGCGACGATCCAGCTGCCGACGAGGAGGAACCCGTCGCGGCCGCCGGCCGTCAGCGGGCCCGTGATCGTGAACGACCCGAGCGCCGGAGTCGAGAACGCCACGCGCACCGTATCCCCGTGCTCGAGTCCCTCGGCCGAGCGCTCCCCGCCGACCTCGTCAGCGTCCGGAGCCAGGGCGATGCTCTGGATCTCGGTCCCCGTGCCGAGGAAGACGTCCGCGACGACGAGCTCGCCGCCGACGGCCTGGCGGACGACCCCCTCGATCCCGTAGAGGCCGTAGCGCGGGGAGCGGACGAGGACGCGCACCGAGTCGCCGATCGCGACCTCGGCGAGAGCACCCCGGATCGAGGCGACGTCCCTCCGCGCGGGAGGGGCGGACAGGGCGTCGAGGATCGGGCTGGGCATCCGATCAGGGTAGCCGCTCCGGGAGCGCACCCGCGCGGCGGATCGGCGGCGGATCCCGGCCGGCTGAGGCGCCGGGTCGCATCGGCCGCCGACGCCGCGCGCGAGCGGCGGAGCGCCGGCCGGAAGGCTCCGGCACCGCCAGACCCCGGCACTGCGGAGACACCGGCACCGCCGGGAGACGCCGGTACTGCGGCAGGCGCAGTCACCGCCGGGAACGACGAAGGCCCCGCCTGAGCGGGGCCTTCGGACGATGCGGAGTCGGTGGGATTTGAACCCACGGAACCCAATAAAGGGTTCTCCACCTTAGCAGGGTGGTGCACTCGACCGGACTATGCGACGACTCCTGAGCGCCCGCTGGCGGACGCACGACGACCATCATAACCGCACGCGCGAGGGCCTCGCGACACGGGCGCCCGCCCCTCCGCGGGAAGGCGGGAAGCCGCCTACTGGTCCGACAGGGGCCGGCCGATCGTGCAGGTCTCCTGCTGCGCCGTCTGCCCGGAGACGTCGCTCGGGAGGGTGACCGGCCCGTCGGGTGCGCTCGTCGCGGGGGCGTCGGTCGCGGGGGCGTCGGTGGCCGGCGACTCCGTGGCCGCCGGAGCATTGGTCGCCCCGGGCTCCTCCCCCGTCGACTGTGAGCCGCCGCCGGTGGTGCCGCTCAGCGCGATCGGCTGGTCGGCGAGGAGCGCCGCGTTCAGCGCCGCCGCCGCGTCCTCGCTGGGGTACACGCCGTTGCCGTCGATGAAGGTCGGGTACTGCACGAAGACCACGTTCGCGAGGTCGACGTCCTTCACCGCGAGGCCGATCGACACGAGGGTGTTCACGTTCTCGAGCGAGGTGGAGAGCTGCATGTTCGAGACGGCCGCCTTCGCGAGGCCGTAGAGGTTCACCGGGTTCGAGAGCGTCGACGCGCTCTTCACCTTGCGCACCAGCGATGAGAGGTACACCTGCTGGCTCGAGATGCGGGTGAGGTCGCTGCCGTCGCCGACGCCGTGCCGGGTGCGGAGGAACGCCAGCGCCTCGGCGCCGACGAGCGTGTGCGTGCCCGCGTCGAGGTTCAGCCCCGTGTACTCGTCCTGGATCGGGGTGGCGACGCAGACGTCGACTCCGCCGACCGCGTTCGACATCTCGATGACGCCCTCGAACTGGATGAGCGCCGCGTAGGGGATCTCGAGCCCGGTCAGCTGCTCGACCGTCTGCACGGTGCACGCCAGCCCGCCGGCCTCGAGTGAGGTGTTGATCTTCGCCGAGTCAACCGCGTCCGAGACGGCGCCGGTGGCCGGGTCGGTGCAGGAGGGGATCGGGACGTAGAGGTCGCGGGGGAAGCTGACGACCTCCACGGTCGAGTGGTCGGCCGAGATGTGCATGAGCATCGTGACGTCGTTGAGGTTCTCGGCACGCTCGCCGTAGGCCCCGGCGGCCGATCCGTCGGCGCTGTCGCTGCCGGCGAGCAGGATGTTGACGCCGCCCTCGATCGCCCCGATCTCGGGCACGTCGCCCCCGCCCGAATCGATCCCGAGGTCGACGGAGGGACGCGCGCTCCCGGCGATCAGCGAGGCGGCGATCGCCACGATGCAGACCGCGCTGAGCACGCCGACACCCACGCAGGCCGCGAGGATCCGCGCAGCGAAGCGCACGCCGCTCGGGCGGCGCAGGCGGCCGTGCCGTGCTGCTGTGGTCCGGGTGGACGCGCGTTCGCTCATCGGGTCGTACTCTCTCTCGGCTGCGGGACGCGTATCGTCCCGGAGTCAGCGCGCGAGGTGGAGAGCACCCGTGGTGCCGCCCGCCCTCGGCTCAACCGAAGAAGCCGACCGAGCAGGTCTGCTGGTCGGCGCTCTGGCCGGTGACCGATTCTGGCAGGGCAACCTTGGATCCGTCCTCGGGAGTCGCTGCAGGAGTGCCGGGTGCCGCCTCGGCCGTCGCCAGCGGATCCGCGGTCGCCGGGCCCGACGGAGCGGCGGTGTCGGCCGGGGCCGCCGCCTCGCCCTCCACGGTCGCGCCGGCGCCCGTGCCGCCGGTGATGGCGATCGGCTGATCGGTCTGCAGGGCGCTCGCCAGGACGTCGCCCGCGGCGCGGTCCGGCTCCACTCCGCTCGGAGTCGCCCCGGTCGGGTACTGCGCGAAGACGACGTCCGCGAGGTCGACGTCCTTCAGCGCGAGTCCCATCTGGACCATCGTGTTCACGTTGTCGAGACCGGTCGAGAGCGTCATGTTGCCGAGCGCCGCCTTCGCGAGACCGTAGAGCGCGACCGGGTTGAGGAGGGTGTCCGCGCTCTTGATCCGGCGCACGAGCGCCGAGAGGAAGACCTGCTGGTTGCTGATGCGGGTCAGGTCGCTGCCGTCGCCGATGCCGTGGCGGCTGCGGAGGAACTGCAGCGCCGCCATGCCCTCGAGCGAGTGCACGCCCGGCTCGAGGTAGGTGTTCGTGTAGGGGTCCGCGATCTCGGTCGCGACGCAGACGTCGACTCCGCCGACCGCGTTCGACATCTCGATCACGCCGTTGAACTGCACGACCGCGCCGTAGTCGACCCGGACGCCCATGAGGTCCTCGACGACCCCCGCCACGCAGCCGAGGCTGACGTCGCTGCCCATCGCCTCGTTGATCTTGGTGTCGTACCGGGCGGGGATCGTCTCACCCGTGGCGGCGTTCACGCACTCCGGGATGTCGACGTACATGTCGCGGGGGAAGCTCACGACCGTCGCGTTGCTGTGGTCGGCCGAGACGTGCATCAGCATGTTGACGTCGTTGAGGACGCTCGTCTCCTCATCGGGGTCGCCGTAGGCGTCGCCCTGGCCCTTCCGCGAGTCGCTGCCGACGACGAGGACGTTGAAGCCGCCCTCCAGTGCGCCGATCTCCGGGGCGCCTCCTGCCTCGACGCTGGAGCCGGCCGCGCCCGGGTGCAGGTCGACCGAGGGCTGCACGGACTGGACGATCAGCGTCGCCGCGATCGCGACCACCGACACCGAGGCGACCACACCGACACCGCCCACGAGGGCGGCTCCCTTGACCAGGGTCCGCGCGAGGGTGTGCCGCTTCTGGCGGCCGTGCCGCACGAAGGGGCGCGGCGTGCGCGGAGTGTCGCGAGTCTGTGTCGAAGGGCCCGTGCGGCGCATCCGTCTCCCGGTGTCGAGGCGTCAGTGGTGCGGAGGTGAGGGCCGGGCGTCGGTCCCGGGCGTCGCGCAATCCTATACAGAGGGCTGGCGCGTTCCGAAGGAGAGCGGGCGGCCCTCCGTCGTCGCGCGCCAGGACGGGCGTCGGAAGGCGCCGGCGGGAAGCGACGCGAAGAACGGGACGGCGTGGCGGACGGCGTGGCGGACGGCGTGGCGGAGGGCGTGGGATTCGAACCCACGAGACGTTTCCGCCCACCAGTTTTCAAGACTGGCTCCATCGGCCGCTCGGACAGCCCTCCCGGCCGCTCCCGCAGGAGCGACACCCGATAGTAACCGCCGAGCGCGCGGGACCGTGGTCAGCGCAGCGCCGAGAGCGCGACCGCCACGCCGTCCTGGTGGACCGAGGGGATCACGGCGGAAGCCACGGCCCGCACCTCGTCGGGCGCCTGCCCCATCGCGAGCCCTGCGCCCTCGGCGGCGGCCCAGGTGAGCATCTCGATGTCGTTGCGGCCGTCGCCCAGCGCGACCACGTCGCTCCGCTCGATGCCCAGCTCCTCGCGGACGACCTCGAGCGCGGTGGACTTGTTGACGCCGTGCGGGGCGATGTCGAGCCAGGCGGTCCAGCCGATCGCGTAGCTGACCTGGTGCAGGCCCATCTCCTCGACCAGCGAGGTGAACTCCTCGATGCCGGTTTCGGGCGAGATCACGACGACGCGGGTGCACAGCCGGCCGAGCAGCTCCTCGAAGGGGACGTGGGTCGTCTCGGCACCCATCACGGCACCACCCGGGAACGCCTCGGTGTAGAAGAAGGCGCCGTCCGCGTCCTCGACGGCGTAATGCGCGTCGGGGAGGGAGCGGCGGATGGTCTCGAGGACCTCCGTCGGGTCGAAGGTCTCGACCGTCTCGGGGACGTACGCACCGGACGCGTCGCGGCGGAGCGTGACCGCTCCGTTGCAGCAGATCACGTACTCGGGCGAGATCCCGAGGCGCTCGACGACCGGCAGGGTGGAGGAGGGAGAGCGCCCGGTGGCGAGCATCACCTCGTCGCCCTGGGCGGCCACGCGGGTGATCGCGTCCGTCACTGCGCGGGTGATGGTGCCGTCCTCGTGCATGACGGTGCCGTCGATGTCGAGGGCGACGAGGCGGCGGCCGGAGGCGCGGGCCGCGCTCATGCGACGGGCTCGAGCACCTCGAGGCCGCCGAGGTGGGGCCGCAGCGCCTCGGGGACGAGCACCGAGCCGTCCGCCCGCTGGTGGGTCTCGAGGAGGGCGACGATCCAGCGGGTGGTCGCGAGCGTGCCGTTGAGGGTGGCGACCGGAGCCGTCTTCCCCGACTCGGTGCGGTAGCGGGTGTCGAGGCGGCGGGCCTGGAACGTGGTGCAGTTCGAGGTCGAGGTCAGCTCGCGGTAGGTCTCCTGCGTGGGGACCCACGCCTCCACGTCGAACTTGCGCGCCGCGCTCTGGCCGAGGTCGCCGGCCGCCGTGTCGATGACGCGGTAGTGCAGGCCGAGGCTCTGCAGGACGTCCTCCTGGTACGAGAGGAGGCGCGCGTGCTCCGCCTCGGCGTCCTCGGGGAGGGTGTAGACGAACATCTCGAGCTTGCTGAACTGGTGCACGCGGATGATGCCGCGGGTATCCCGTCCGCCCGAGCCCGCCTCGCGGCGGTAGCAGGTGCTCCAGCCCGCGTAGCGCTTCGCGCCGCCGGAGAGGTCGAGGATCTCGTCGGCGTGGTAGCCGGCGAGGGCGACCTCGCTGGTGCCGGTGAGGTAGAGGTCGTCGTCGCGGAGGCGGTACACCTCGTCGTCGTGCTCGCCGAGGAAGCCGGTGCCGTCCATGATCTCGGGGCGCACGAGGGTCGGCGTGATCAGCGGGGTGAAGCCGGCGGCGAGCGCCTTCTCGAGGCCCAGGTTCATCAGCGCGATCTCGAGGCGGGCGACCAGGCCCTTGAGGAAGTAGAAGCGCGCGCCGCTGACCTTCGCGCCGCGCTGCATGTCGATGCCGTCCAGCAGCTCGCCGAGCTCGAGGTGGTCGCGCGGGGCGAAGTCGAAGACGGGGCGCTCGCCGACCGTCCTGACGAGCTCGAACGACTCCTCGCCGCCCGCGGGGACGCCCTCGATGATCGGGTTGGCGATGCGCTTCACCAGCACGGTGAAGGCGTCGTCGGCCTCGGACGCCTCCTGCTGGGCCTGCTTGGCGGCGGCGGCGAGGCGCTGGGCCTCGGCGACGAGGGCCGCCTTCTCGTCCTTCGGAGCCTTGGCGACGGTCTTGCCGAAGGCGTTCTGCTCGGCCCGGAGCCGCTCCGCCTCGGTGATCGCCGCACGGCGCACGCGGTCGGCCTCGAGCGCCTCGTCGACCAGCTCGACGGAGTCGCCGCGCGCCTCCTGCGAGCGCTTCAGGACGTCCGGGTTCTCGCGCAGAAGTACGGGATCAATCACCCCAGCAGTGTAGAGGAGGGCCGGGACGGGCCGCCGCCCGCGCGTACCCCCGGGGCCGGCTGAGCATCGGCCGCGAGGAGGCATCCGATCGCGCGGACAGCTGCGAATCTGAGTCATCCCCCGAGAACGTCCCCCCGCGTTCGACACCCCTGCTCCCCTGAAGGCTCTTCCATGCACGCCACCCCCCTCATCGACGCGACCCCCGGCGTCGTCCTCGAGCGCGACGGCTCCGGCGCCCGGATCACCCTCAACCGCCCCGACGCCCTCAACGCGATCGATCTCGGCACCGCGCGACTGCTGCTGAGCACCGTCGCCGACCTCGACGCCGACGCCGGCTGCTCCGTCATCGTGATCGCCGCGGCCGGCCGCGCGTTCTGCACGGGCGGCGACATCTCGGCGATCATGGGGTCCGAGAACCCGGACCACTACCTGCGCGACGTCGCGACCACGACCGCCCAGGTGATCCGCCTGCTCGAGGACAGCCGCGCCGTCGTCGTCTGCGCGATCGACGGCATGGTCGCCGGCGCCGGCATCGCCTTCGCTCTGGCCGCCGACATCGTGATAGCGACTCCCGCCGCCCTCTTCCTCAGCGCGTACGGCGACGTCGGGCTCGTCCCGGACGTCGGAGTCACCGCCGCGCTCCCCCGCGTCGTCGGCCGCCGCCGCGCCCTGGACTTCGTGCTGTCGGGCCGCCCGGTCCGCGCGGCCGAGGCGCTGGAGTGGCAGCTCGTGACCGAGGTCGTGCCGCGCGCCGACCTCGCCGGCCGCGTCGACGAGCGCGTGCGCGCCCTGGCGGCGAAGCCGGCGCACGTCGCGTCCGCCGCCCGCCGCCTCCTGCGCACCGACCCGCTCGACCGCGCCGAGCGTATCGTCGAGGAGACGGACACCCTGGTCGAGTTCCTGGCGGTCCCCGCCACGCGCACGCTCCTGGACGCCGAGCACGAGCGCCAGGCCCGCCGCGCCGCCCGGGCGACCGCCTCGCTCTGACCCGGCGCGAGCGTCCTCGACGACGCTCCGGCTCCGGGCCGGGCGGACGTCCGCCCGACGGCCCGCGGATCGGCCGGGCGTTCTCCTCCGATCTCGGCTACGGTGGTCCCCGCGAAGGGGAGTAGTTCCCACCGTCCGCCGAGCGGACGACGAGGCGCGTCGACATGCTGGTCCGGGACGATCCGGGCCCGGCGCTCCACCCCGGCTCCGGCCGGGGCGAACGAGACCTTCGGTCAGTCGACGCACGTCCTGACCGGTCCTCTCGCGCGGGTCGGCGGACCTGAGCCAGGAGATCGCATGGCGACCACCGCCCCCACCCCCAGTCCCGCACAGGTGCGCCGCTGGCGCCGCTACCTCGCCGACGAGCTCGCCGAGGCCTCCGTGTACCGCGACCTCGCCGGCCGCCGCTCCGGCGAGGAGCGGGAGATCCTGCTCGCGCTCGCCGTGGCCGAGGGACGCCACGAGGAGCACTGGCGCGAGCTGCTCGGCTCCGCGGCGGAGCCCGCGCCCCGCCCGGACCTCCGCACGCGCTTCCTCGGCTTCCTCACCCGCCGTTTCGGCTCCGTGTTCGTCCTCGCCCTGATCCAGCGCGCCGAGGCCCGCTCCCCCTACGCCGACGACGACGACGCCACCGAGGCGATGGCCGCCGACGAGCGGATCCACGGCGAGGTCGTCCGCGGGCTCGCCGAGCGCGGTCGCAACCGCCTCTCCGGGACGTTCCGCGCGGCGGTCTTCGGAGCGAACGACGGCCTGGTCTCGAACCTCGCCCTCGTGCTCGGAGTGGGGGCGAGCGGAGTCGGGACGGGGGTCGTCCTGTTCACGGGCATCGCGGGCCTGCTCGCCGGCGCCCTCTCGATGGGCGCGGGCGAGTTCGTCTCGGTGCGCTCGCAGCGCGAGCTGCTCTCGGCCTCCAGCCCGGACCTCGACGCGAACCGCATCGTCCCCGACCTGGACGTCGACGCGAACGAGCTCGCCCTGGTCTACCGCGCTCGCGGGATGACCCAGGAGCAGGCCGACGCGCGTGCCGCCTCCGTCTTCACGGGCCTGCGCGGCGGCGCCGTCACCTCCCCCATCACGCTGGGCGGTCCCGCAGGAGACCCCGACGTCGACGAGCACGAGTCGATCGGCACGGGCATGGGCGCGGCGCTGTCGAGCTTCTGCTTCTTCGCCTCGGGCGCGATCATCCCGGTGCTGCCCTACCTGCTCGGCCTGACCGGGCTCGCCGCGGTGGTCGTCGCCTGCGTGCTCGTGGGCATCGCCCTGCTCGCCACCGGCGCGGTCGTCGGGCTGCTCTCGGGCGCCCCGCCTCTGGCCCGGGCGCTGCGCCAGCTCGGGATCGGCTACGGCGCGGCCCTGGTGACCTACCTCCTCGGCCTGCTCTTCGGCGCGTCCGGAGTCTGAGCCTCGGCCTCGAGGAGCTGCGCGGACTCGCGCGGCTCCTCGGCGCGGGGCCGCACGACGACGCCGCGCCACCGCAGCGCGGCCACTCCGACCGCCAGCAGCAGCGACGCCGGCAGGCAGCCCAGCAGGGGGATGCAGGAGTAATAGAGGAGCTGCCGCTGGATCCACGCGGGCGAGGGCACGTCGGAGTCGCCGTAGTAGGGCGGAGGCGGCGAGGAGTAGCCGGTGTAGAGGAGCGCGAGGCCGATCAGGGTCCCCGCGAGGCCGGCGAGCAGGAGCACGAGGAGCCACGGGTTCCGCAGCAGGGGCGCCTCGCGCACGGGCTCGGCGGGAGCAGCGGGAGCGGGGTCGGCGGCCGGCTCCGGCAGGGGTGCGGGCGCGGTCTCGGCGCCGAGGCGGTGCGACCGCCGGCCCTCGGCGGCTCCGGCGATGTCGGGCAGGGCCATGATGCGGCGCGGTCCGGGCACGGACGAGGAGCCGGGGCGGACCACGCGCGACTCCGGGAGCGCGGGACGAGCGGCGGCTCCGGACGTGGCGGCGGGAGCGCCCGGGGCGGCACCCGAGCCGGGCCTCGCGAACGCCCGCTCGTCGCCTCTCAGACGCTCCACCGGTCCCGAGAACCCGCGCTGGAAGGCCGGGTCGTAGCGCGGGTCGACCCGTTCGTCGTCGTCGTCAGTCATCGTCGCGACCCGTCATCGTCGTCCCCGGTCATCGTCGACCTCCGGCTCGTGGGAGAGGATCCCGCGCAGCCAGTCGCGGGCCTCGAGGAACACCTCGTCGTCGTAGCGTCGCACGGAGGTGACCGGGCGGCGGTCAGCGCGCGGATACGAGCCGAGGAAGATCACCTTCGGGCTGAAGCGCCGCAGCCCCATCAGCGCGTCGGCGACCCGCTCGTCCTGGACGTGCCCGTCGAGGTCGATGACGAACCGGTACCGGCCGAGGGCATCGCCGATCGGCCGCGACTGGATCATGCTCAGGTTCACCCCGCGGGTCGCGAACTGCTCGAGCATGTCGAGCAGGGCGCCCGGCTGGTCGGCCGGGAGCTCGGCGATCACGCTGGTCTTGTCGGCGCCGGTCGGCTCGGGCAGCGCGTGCGAGCGCGAGACGTGCACGAAGCGCGTGACGGCGTTCGGGTTGTCGCCGATCCGCTCCGCCAGCACCGCGACGTCGTGGTGGGCGACTATCCCGGGAGGGGCGATGGCCGCGTCCGCGGGCGATCCGCCCAGCAGGTCGACGGTGGCCTGGACGTTGCTGGAGGCCGGCAGGTGCTCGTGGCTGGGGATCTCACGGTCGAGCCACACCCGGCACTGCCCGTAGGCGACGGGGTGCGCGGCGACGGTGCGCACCTCCTCGAGGCTCGTCCCCGGGCGGCCGACCAGGATGAACGACACCGGCACCAGGTACTCGCCGACGATGCGCAGCCCCGGGATCCGCGCCAGTGCGTCCTGCGCGGCCGTCACTCCGCCCTCGACCGAGTTCTCGATCGCGATCACCGCGCCGTCGCTGCGGCCGGTGACCAGATCGCTCAGCGCCTCCCCCACGTTCGCGACGCTGCGCCACAGCTGTCCGCGCGCCTCCGGGACCTGCGCGAGGGCCGCCTCCGTGAACGTGCCGCTGGGCCCGAGATAGCTGTAGGCACGGGTCTCGGGGGCGCTGTCGGGCATGGCGCAAGCCTAGCCAGCCGCGGTACCCCTGGAGGGGGCCGGACTGCCACTATGGACCGCATGACCGATCGCGCAGGGAAGCCGGCACAGGCCTCCGATCTCATCGACGTCGAGGCCCTCGTGAGGGCGTACTACGAGAAGAAGCCGGACGTCTCCGACCCGGCTCAGAAGGTGGTGTTCGGCACCTCGGGCCACCGCGGATCCTCGTTCGACACGGCCTTCAACGAGGACCACATCGCCGCCGTCACCCAGGCGATCGTCGAGTACCGGACGGAGCAGGGCATCACCGGCCCGCTGTTCATCGGCGCCGACACGCACGGGCTCTCCCGCCCGGCCCTCACCACCGCCCTCGAGGTCCTGGTGGGCAACGAGGTCCGCGTGCTCGTGGACGAGTTCGACGACTTCGTGCCGACGCCGGCGCTCAGCCACGCGATCCTCCGCTACAACAACGACCCCGCGCACACCGACCGGGCCGACGGCATCGTGGTCACCCCCTCGCACAACCCGCCCCGCGACGGCGGCTTCAAGTACAACCCGCCGCACGGCGGCCCCGCCGACTCCGACGCGACGACCTGGATCGCCGACCGGGCCAACGAGCTCATCGCCGACGGCAACCGCGGCGTGACCTCGGCCGAGCCCTCCGCGGTCGAGACCTACGACTACCGCACGCACTACGTCGCGGACCTGGCGAACATCATCGACCTCGACGCGATCCGGAAGGCCGGCGTGCGGATCGGGGCCGACCCCCTCGGCGGCGCCTCCGTGCACTACTGGCAGCTGATCGCCGAGATGCACGGCCTCGACCTGACCGTGGTGAACGGGGAGGTCGACCCGGCCTGGGGCTTCATGACCCTCGACTGGGACGGCAAGATCCGGATGGACCCGTCCTCCCCCAGCGCGATGGCCTCGGTGGTCGCGCGCGCCGGCGACTTCGACATCCTCACCGGCAACGACGCCGACGCGGACCGGCACGGCATCGTCACCCCCGACGGCGGGCTGATGAACCCCAACCACTACCTGGCCGTCGCGATCGACTACCTCTACCGCCACCGCACCGGCTGGCGCGAGGACGCGGCGATCGGCAAGACGCTGGTCTCCTCCTCGATCATCGACCGGGTCGCGGAGTCGCTGGGCCGGCGCCTCTGGGAGGTCCCGGTGGGCTTCAAGTGGTTCGTCCCCGGGCTGGTCGACGGCTCGGTCGGCTTCGGCGGCGAGGAGTCCGCGGGCGCCTCGTTCCTCCGCTTCGACGGCACCGTCTGGACCACCGACAAGGACGGCATCCTCCTCGCGCTGCTCGCCTCCGAGATCGTGGCGGTCACCGGGAAGAGCCCGTCGGCGCTCTACCGCGAGCTGACCGAGCGCTTCGGCGACCCGGTCTACGAGCGCGTGGACGCGGTGGCGACGAAGGCGCAGAAGGCGGCCCTCGGCAAGCTGGACGGCGACGCGATCGCGGCGACGACCCTCGCCGGGTCCGAGATCACCGCGAAGCTCTCGAAGGCGCCCGGCAACGGCGCGGCCGTCGGAGGCGTCAAGGTCGTCACCGAGGACGCCTGGTTCGCCGCGCGCCCATCCGGCACCGAGGACGTCTACAAGATCTACGCCGAGAGCTTCCGCGGCCTCGACCACCTGCACGAGGTCCAGGCCGAGGCGCGCACGATCGTGGACGCGGCGCTGAACTCCTAGGCGCTGCGCTCAGTCGCCCGAGAAGGCTCGTTCCCGCCCAGGAGAACGAGCCTTTTCGGGCGACTCAGCGGCGGTGAGGAAAAGGCCGGCTACCAGCGCGGGTGGACGGTGGGGCGGAAGTGGGTGTCGTAGAGGGCGTTCACGGCCTCCATGAAGGCGGGGCCGAGGGGCGCGGCGGAGGCGGCGGCCGCGTTGGCGCGGGCCTGCTCGGGCGAGCGGGCGCCGGGGATCACCGAGGTGACGCCCTCCTGCTGGATGATCCAGGCGAGCGCGGCCGCCGCGGGGGCGAGGCCGTGGTCGTCGGCGAGGCGGGAGAACTCCTGCGCGGCCTCCACGCCGGTCGCGAAGTCGACGCCCGAGAAGGTCTCGCCGACGTCGAAGGCGGAGCCGTCGCGGTTGTAGCTGCGGTGGTCCTCCGGCGCGAACACGGTCTCCGTCGTGTAGCGGCCGCTGAGCAGGCCCGAGGCGAGCGGGACGCGCGCGAGGATGCCGACGCCGGCCTCGCGGGCGGCGGGCAGCACCTCGTCGAGCGGCTTGAGGCGGAACGCGTTCAGGATGATCTGGACGCTCGCGACGTTCGGGCGGGCGATGGCGGTCAGCGCCTCCTCCGTGCGCTCGACCGAGACGCCGTAGGCGGCGATCGCGCCCTCGGCGACGAGGGTGTCGAGGGCGTCGTAGACGGCGTCGTCGGAGTAGACGGAGGTGGGCGGGCAGTGCAGCTGCACCAGATCGAGGGTGTCGACGCCGAGGTTGGCGCGCGAGCGGTCGGTCCAGGCGCGGAAGTTGTCGAGCACGTAGTTGGCGGGGATCTGCTCCGCGCGACGGCCCATCTTGGTGGCGACGAAGACCTGCGCGTCGGGGTGCGCCGCGCGGTAGGCGCCGATCGTCCGCTCGCTGCGGCCGTCGCCGTAGACGTCGGCGGTGTCGAAGAGGGTCACCCCCGACTCCACTGCGGCGTCGAGCACGGCGAGGGCGTCGGTCTCGGCGACGTCCCCCCAGTCGGCACCGAGCTGCCAGGTTCCGAGGCCGACGACGGAGACGGGGGCGCCGGTGCGTCCGAGGATTCGAGTTTCCATGCCTCCACCGTAGGTGCGGCCGAGCCCGCGGCGGACCCCCTTGCGCGTGCTCTAACGTCGAGGGCATGCCCCTCCTCGTGCTCGGAAGCGCCAACCTCGATCACGTCCACCGGGTCGCCCGGATCCCCGCTCCCGGAGAGACGGTGCTCGCCCTCGACGCGAGCACGTTCCCGGGCGGCAAGGGCCTCAACCAGGCCGTCGCGGCCGCACGGACCGCGCCCGGCACCGTCTTCGTCACGAGCCTCGGACGCGACTCGGCGGGAGACCGGCTCGCCGCGGTCCTCGGCGAGGAGCCGCTGGAGCTGCGCGCCCGCCGCGGCGACGTCCGCACCGGCACCGCGCAGATCACCGTGGACGAGCGCGGGGAGAACGCGATCGTCGTCGACTCCGGAGCGAACGCCGCCCTGGTCGGGTTGACCGCCGAGGAGTCGGCCCTGGTGGCGGCGGCCGACGCCCTGCTCCTCCAGCTCGAGATCCCGACGGCGACGGTGACGGAGGCGGCCCGCGCCGCGCGCGCCGGCGGCACGGTGTCGATCCTGAACGCCGCCCCGATCGGCCCGCTGCCGGAGGAGCTCCTCGCGGTGCTCGACGTGCTGATCGTCAACGAGCACGAGGCCCGCGAGCTCGCCGCCGATCGCGGCATCACCGCCGCCGACGACGACGCGCTCGCCGCTGCCCTCACCGCGCTGGTGCCGCTCGTGCTGGTCACCCTCGGCTCCGACGGCGTCGTCGTGGCGGTCCGCGACCGCGAGCCGGAGCGCACCCCGGCCTTCCGGGTGGAGGCCGTGGACACCACCGGCGCCGGCGACACCTTCTGCGGCGCCTTCTCGGCCCGGCTCGCCGCCACGGGAGCACGGCTCGACGATCCGGAGCAGCTGGTCGCCCTCACCCGCTGGGCGAGCGCGGCCGCGGCGATCTCGGTCACCCGCGCCGGAGCGGCGGTGTCCGCGCCGACGGCGGCCGAGACGGACGCGTTCCTCGCCGAGCGCGCCTGAGCGGGAAGCTCTTCGGGGAGGCTCGCCTGAGCGGGAAGCTCCTCAGGGGGAGACGGCGCGGACACCGACCTCGGGCGGCCCGCAGCACCGTCGCTCCGGTCGGCACGGTGCACTCCGAAGAAGCACGGGACCGCCCGGCCCGGCTCCGCTCCTCACGGCGAGGCGTCCCGCCCTGCGGACAGCCGCGCCCGCTCCCCGATCCGGCTAGTCGATCGCGGCGACCCGGACGGTCACCCGCGGCCGCAGCTCCGGATGCACCCGGACGCACCACTCGCGCACCGCGGCTCCGATCGCGCGCGCCACGTCCGGCGCGGACGCCTCAGCGGTCACGCAGAGGTCGACGGCCACGAACACCTCGTCCCCCGCGACGCGGACCAGGACCGGATCGGCGAACGTGCCGCCGCTCGCGGTGCCCAGCGGCTCGACCACGATCCCGGTCGCGCTCAGCGCCGTCGCCGCATGCGCGAGCACGTCGCGCACCTCGGGCCTGGCCGGCATCAGGGTCGCGACACCGTCCAGGGCGCGCAGCTCCGCAGCGAGCGCGGACACCGGATCGACCGGGGCCGCCGACTCGAGGCCGCTCACGACTCCTCCGTCCCGGGGACGTAGACGTCCTCCACGCGGACGTCGATCCTCGACACCCGCAGCTCGGTCTGGGTCAGCAGCCGCGAGTGCACGCGCTCGCGCACCTGCTGGGCCGCCTCGGCGATCGGCACCCCCCAGAAGACCGAGATCGTCAGCTCCACCACGACCTCCGCGCCCGGCTCGGCGATGTCGCCGACCAGGCGGCAGCGGCCGACCAGCACGCCGGCGACGCTGTCGCCCGCCTCGCGCACGAGTCCGCGGACCGCTCCCTCGGTGATCGTGAGCGCCACGTCGGGCTGGACGCTCGCCAGCGGGATGTCGCGTCCGGCCCGCGACTCGCGGCGGACCTGGGTGAGGATCGAGCCGAACCAGCTCTCCTCCGGCGCGGGCAGGCGTGCGGCGTCGTCGTCGATGAGCGCGCCGGAGAGGGCGCGCACGCGCTCGAGGGCGCGCAGAGTGCGCCGGTGCTCCGGCGACTCCTCGATGGCGGGGTCGTACGGCGTGCGCCCGCGGTCGAGGTAGTCGCTCAGCTCGTCGATGCCGATGCCGTCGCCCTCCTGCTCCGTCGCGTCCGCCTCCTGCTCGAGCGCGGGCGGCAGCACGACGTCGTGCTCCCCCGCGCGCTCCGGCCCGTCGCCGGGACCCTGGTCCGCGTTCATCGCGTCTGCTCCCTCATCGCCAGTCCTCCATCGCCACGACCAGCGACTCGCGCGCGCGGGCGAGCTTGCCCCGCACGGCGGTCACCGTGAGACCGAGGTGATCGGCGATCTCGTTGTACGACTCCCCGCCGACCTCGCGCAGCACCCAGCACTGACGCTGCGACTCCGGCAGCTCGGACAGGGCGTGCGCGAGAGCCCGCATGGCGTCGCTCTGCTCGGCGGCCTCGAACGGGCCGGGCTCTCGGGCCGGGGGATGCTCCACGGCGTCGACGTCGTCGGTCGGGCGGCGCTGGCGCAGCAGGTCGACGCTGGAGCGGCTGACGATCCGCATCATCCAGCTGCGCACGCTCGCCGGCTCCTTGAGCTGCGGGAGCTGCGCCCAGACCGTGATCAGCGCGTTCTGCACGGCGTCGGAGGCGTCGGCCTGCGAGCCGGTGAGGCGCCAGGCGTAGGCGCGGAGGATCGACTGGTGCCGCTTGACGAGCACCTCGAAGGCGCGCACGTCGCCCTCGGCGGAGCGCTCGGCGAGCAGCGCGTCGCTCGCCGCTTCCAGTCCGGGCACGGCGCCTCCTCCCTCTCCGCTCACGCGGCCTCGGGCCGCCTCTCAGGTGACGCTCAGGAAAAAGTCCACCGAGCACCGTGACGAACGCCGTCCGGGCTCCGTCTCACTCATGAAAGCACAGCCCGACCGGATTCCCGACGGGCCTTCGACCCCGGTCTGCTCAGCAACGGCAGCCGATGAGACGTCCAGGAGACCTCATGAGCGACACCACGCGCACCCCCTCCACCACCCGCGTCGACAAGACCTCCGTCGACACGGTCACGAGCCTCGGCGGCTCGCGGACCTCCGGCACCGCCCAGGGCACCACGGTCATCGACGACAGCGTCGTGGCCAAGGTCGCCGGCATCGCGGCCCGCCAGGTGCCCGGCGTCTTCGCCCTCGGAAACAACGCCGCCCGTGCCTTCGGCGCGATCCGCCAGGCCGTCGGCGGTGCCGACCACGCCCAGGGCGTGAGCGTCGAGGTCGGCGAGACCCAGGTCGCGGCCGACGTGACCATCGTCGTCGAGTACCCCGTGCCGATGCAGAAGGTCGCCGACTCCGTCCGCGCCGCCGTCTCCGAGGCCATCACCGAGCTGGTCGGCATGGCCGTCTCCGAGATCAACATCGCCGTCGTCGACGTCCACATCCCCGGCGACGACAAGGACGACGAGGCCACCGAGAGCCGCGTCCGATGAGCGACTTCCAGCGCCCCGCGCCCACCGCCCCCGGCGGCCGCAGCACCGTCCTCGGTGTCGTGGTCGGCGCGATCCTCGCCTTCGCGGCCCTGATGTTCGGCTTCTGGGGCTTCGTCCTCACCGCCCTCTTCATGGCCCTCGGCGTCGTGATCGCCCGCATCGCCGACGGCACCCTCGACGTGCGCAGCCTCGTGGACGTGTTCCGCGGCCGCACCACCTCCCGCTAGGAGCCCACCGTGACCGCTCTCGACACGCGTCCCGCATCGCCGGTGGCGGGCACCGTCACCATCACCGTCCGCTCCATCGAACGCGCCGCCGTGGCGATCGTCCACGAGGAGCTGGGCGTGGAGGTCTCCGCGATCCGCGTCCGCCTCTCCGATGACCGGGGCGGCCTCGCCCTCGCGGTGACCGCGCCGGTCGTCGTCGAGCCGGGCACCGCCCCGGCCGGCGGATCCCTGCTCGAGCGCCTGCACGGCGATCGCACCCGCATCGCCTCCCGCATGGAGGCGCTGACCGGGCGCACCGTCAGCCGGATCGACATCCGGGTCACGGGCACCCGCACCCGAAGCACGAGGAGAGTCGCATGAGCCCCGCACCGTCGGCGCCCGACACCCGCTACAGCCGCTACCTCCGTCGCGAGACCCACAAGTCCCGCTCCGCCGCGCAGATCGTCGTCCTGGTGCTCATCGCCCTGGTCGCGGCCTATGTCGGCACGGAGGCGGTGCTCGCGATCCTCGGCGCCGCGCCCCTGCTCGCCGCACCGTCCGCCCTGCTGGGCGCGATCGTCGGAGTCGCGTCGCTGGCGAACCCCGCCCTCATCGGCGTGGCCGTCGGCGCGGGCGTCCTCGCCCTGGTCCTGCTGGTGCTCGCACTGGCGCCCGGGGCCCGGGCCCGCCACACCGTGGACGACGACCGCCTCGCCGTGGTCGTGGACGACGGCGTGATCGCCTCCTCCCTGGCCCGCGCAGCCCGCACGGCCGCCCACTCCCGCCGCGAGGACACCCGCGCCTCGCTCGGGCGGCGCACCGCACTGGTCGAGGTGACCCCCGCCTCCGGCATCGCGGTCGACCGCGACGCCGTGCAGAGCGCCGTCGACGAGGAGCTCGCCCGCATCGGCGCGAAGCCCGCCCCGCGCTCCACCGTCCGCGTCTCGACCTCCGGGAGGATCTGATGACCACGAGCAACCGCTTCGTCAACCGGCTCGTCCTGCTCGTCGTGGGCCTCGTGCTCGCGCTGGTCAGCGCCGGAGCCGTCCTGATCGCCGTCTCGCAGCCGGTCCGCGACTCCGTCCTCTCCTTCGCCGACGGCGAGGGCGCGGCCCTGGTCTCGCGCCTCTCCCCCGAGGAGGGCACCGCCTGGAGCGATGCCGCCGTCCTCTGGCCGCTCTACGCCGTCGTCGGGATCTGCCTCCTCGGCATCGTCCTCGCGCTGGTGATGGCCTTCGCCCACGGTCACGGCCGCACCGGCACCGTCCTCCGCGACGAGGCCGAGGGCGCGCCCGCCGGAGGGATCGAGATCGCGACCGGCTTCGCGGAGGACGTCCTCGAGACGGCTCTCGCCGGGCGGACGGAGCTCCTCGACGTCACGGTCGCGGCCTACCGCCACGGCTCCGAGACCGCGCTGAAGGTGCGCGTCCTCCCCCGCGGCGGCGTCTCGCCCCGCACCGTGGTCGACGCCGTGCACCAGGAGGTCGACGCGCTCGACGCCCTGCTCGGCGCCCGCCTGCCGGTCCTGCTCGAGGTCGCCTCGAGCGCCCGGGCCGGCTTCTCCAAGGAGGACCGGGTCGCCTGACTCCGGTCCCGCAGCTTCCCCGGCACCCGCCGGCGGATGGTCACACCGAACAGAAGGAGCCCCTCATGGGTGCAGACGACAAGATCCGCAACGCAGCCGAGAACCTGGTCGGCAAGGCCAAGGAGGCCGTCGGCAAGCTGACGGACAACGAGCGCCTCGAGGCCGAGGGCCAGGCCGACCAGACCAAGGCCCACACCAAGAAGGTCGGCGAGGACGTCAAGGACGTCTTCAAGAAGTGATCTGACCGGAACCTCGACGGGGCCGTCACCGCATCAGCGGTGGCGGCCCCGTCGTCGTGCGTGGAGCGGGTGCGTCGAGCGTCAGACGCCCCAGAACATGATCCGGCCGGCGGAGGCCGCGTCGATGCTCTGGTCGTGGTTGTCGGCGGTGTGCGAGGAGTAGAGGATCCTGTCGCCGTCGACGCTGGTCACGACGCCCGTGTGGTCCCAGTCGCCCGAGCCGTCCCAGTCGAACTGGACGATGTCGCCCGGCTTCACCCGGCTCCGCTCGGAGTCGGGGATCGCGGTCGCGCGCTCGGGGTGCGCGGCGAGGTAGGCGTTGAACGCGGTCGACGACGCCCAGGCGGAGCTGTACCCGCCGGAGGAGGAGTAGCTCCACTCGCCGTCCATCTCCCAGCCGCGGGCGATCAGCGACTGCGAGGTGAAGTTGACGCAGTCGTTGCCCGAGATCACGCCGTACTGGGCCGAGTTGTAGTCGTTCCAGTAGGTGGAGAGGTAGTCGAGCTGCGAGGCCAGGCGGCTCGCGTCCAGCGCGGCCTGGGCCTTCGCGGCCTCGATCGCCGGGTCGGGCGTGTAGGCGAAGGTGATCGCCGAGGCGACGACCTTCGTGCTGGCGAGCACGCCGGTCGCGGCGAAGCTGGGAGTGGCGGCCGCGGTCGGGGCGGCGAGGTCGGTCGAGGCCTCGGCCGTCGTGCCCTCCGCGGCGCCCGACGTGTCGACGGCCGGCTGCACCGCGTCGGCCGGGGTCCCGTCGACGGTGACCGCCGCGGCGGAGTCGGTGACCGCGTCGAACGTGATGGCCTGACCGTCGGCGTCGAAGAAGGCGACCGGGACCTCGCCCGCTGCCTCTCCGTCGGCCGGAGGGGCGGTGACCGTGATCTGGTCGGGGTTGTCGACCGCGACGCTGCCCTCGGCCTCGCCGAAGCGCACGGTGGCGACCGAGTCCAGGTTCGATCCCTCGAGCGTCACGCTCGTGCCGCCGGCGACGGTGCCGGAGGTGGTGGAGACGGAGCTGAGGACGACCCGGGCGGAGGCGGTGGTCGCGGGGAGCACGGCGACGCTGGTCGAGGTCGGAGCAGCGGACGGCGTCGCGGTGGCCGACTCGGCCGAGGAGCCGGTGCCGACGGTGAGGCTCAGACTCGACGCGACGGCCACGACGACGAGCCCGCCGGAGACGGCGAGCGCCAGCGTGCGCGGGGACGGGCGGAAGAAGGAGGCTCCGCGGCGGGCGGGCGCGGTGCGGAGCCGGTGCCCCTCCGCTTCGCGGCGGTCGCGGCGCGGATCTCGCCGATCGGCCGACCGGACTCGATCAGCATCACGATCGCCAGACCGGCGTTGGCGGCCATGTGGGTGCCGATGATCGGCACGGA
>NZ_PSWK01000018.1:0-76631 GCF_002932735.1 Rathayibacter sp. AY1B7 | reverse complement strand
CACCCCTCACCCCGTGGGCGCCGCCGGGGTGGGTCAGGACGCGCGGACCGCGGCGACCTGCTCGGGCGTGACGCCGGTGGCGGAGGCGATGCCGACGTCGGGGATCTGCATGCCGATGAGGGCGCGGATCTTCTCGACGAGCTCGCCGGGGAGGCCGGACGGGTGTCCGGCGACGGCGGGCGCCGCCGGCGCCGCCGGCGCGGTGGGCGCGGCGGGCTGCGGGGCGGTGTCGGGCCAGGTCCCCGCGGGCGGCGGGGTCTGCGGAACGAACGGCGCCTGCGCCTGCTGCTGCGGGGCCTGCTGGGGGATGGCCTGCGACGGGAACCCGGCCGGCGCCTGCTGCTGCTGGGGTGCGGCGGCGGGCGCGGGCTGAGCGAAGCCGGACGCGGGCGCCGCGTAGGTGGCGGTGTAGAGCTTCTTCGGGTTCGCGGGGTTCTGCGACTGCGGGTCGTTGCCGGTGTAGGTGACGGTCAGGATTCCGCCGACGGCGAGGTCTCCGGCGCCGGCCGCGGCGATCGCTTCGGCGATGGCGCGGAAGCGGGAGTCGCCCTTGGACTTCGTGACGTAGAGGGTGCGGACGCCGTCGTCGTCGGGGTCGACGCGGAGGGTGGTCTGCAGCGGCACCTGGATCTGCATCTTCGGGTCGCCGGAGGGCCAGAAGTCGAGGTCGGTGGTCTTGTACTTCGTGGCCTGCCGCTCGGAGGGCGCGCGGGTGATGGTGCCGGTGATGGTCTCGCCGATGGTGTTGAAGGTGGCGGACTTGCCGCCGGAGATGTCGAAGAGGGACATGAGTGGTTTCGCCTTTCGGGCTGTCTGGGTGGTCGTGCTGGTCCGTGCGGGTCGTGCGGGGGTGGCGGTCAGAGGGTGAAGAGCGGCCCTCCCTTCTCCCGGTCGGCGGCGGCCCGGTCGAGGCGGCACCAGGCGCAGTAGGGGTCGTCGCAGCCGGGGGAGATCTCGACGGCCTTCTCGAGGCCGACGAGGCGCCACAGCTGGTCGAGGCGGTTCGCGCGGTTCATCGCTTCGAGGGCGATGCCGGCGTTCCACGGCTCGTGCCAGAGGTAGGTCTTCCCGAGCTCGCCGTCGCGGGGGAGGAACGCGATCATCACCTCGCGCGGGATGCCCCATCCGTCCTCCTTGAAGTAGCCGAGGCCGTAGAGGTGCGCCTGCACGCGGTACTTCGGTGAGGGGCCGTTCGCCCGGTAGTCGGCGAGCTGCTTCGCGCCGATGACCTTGTGGTCGATGACGGTGCCGGAGGGGATGTGGAAGAGGTCGCAGGAGCCGAGGATCCGCTCGGGGCCGATGTCGCCGACGTAGACGGTGTTCTCGGTGACCCACTCGAGGTGGCTGTCGGGGTTCGCGGCATCGAACCACTCCTCGAGCTGCGCGTGGACGGCGGTCCCGATCGCGGGCTTCCACGCAGGCGGGCGGGGCGGTTCGGGGACCTGCGCGAGCTTGTGCAGGATCGCCTTGTCGCAGGGGTCACCGATCTCGGACGGCCCGATGCGCTTCTGGTGGCTGCGGGGGTGCGCGGCCATCGCCCGCTCGATGACGCCGAGGTACGCGCGCTCGACGTCAATCGCGGTCACGCGATGTCCAGTAGGGTCGCGTTCATGGACTGCCCGCCGCCCTTGATTGAATGCCGGTTCGAGCGACTCATTGACGCCGTGTCGTCTGATCCTGTTGCCAATTTCTTTAACTTGTTCTTCTGGCCATTTCTCTCGGTTCTTATTCCTGTGATAGTCGCATTCATAGTCGCGGCCAAAGCTCGTACCGATGCTCTGGAGGCTGTCCGCGTCGAGATAGACGCATTGAAAGAGTCGGCAGACAAGGAGAGGGCTGACCGCCTCGAAGAAAAGAAGCGCGACACCAGAGCTGAGTCGATTGCCAAGCTGATGCTCGCAGTGCACCGGACCACCACTCGTAACAGAAAAACGGCTGGGACCGCGGCCTCGATAACAGCGCTCGATGAGATAGCTGTTGCGGCCTGGTCTTGCTCCGCCGCTTTCCGTGAAGATGACTCCTGGGAAGCGGCATGGTTAAGCAGATTGCCTAATTTTGCTTCTTCTATTTTTATGGATGCTCTCACCAACAGTGATAAGGAGAGCATTGTCACCCTTTGGCAAACTACTACCGTCGACGCTCTCGCTTTGTTACAGGAATCGAAACTGGAAAAGGATCGACTGACAGCTACATGCGAGGAACACGGGCTGGAAGCTTCTTTGCCCTGGCTGGATAAAGAAGAAGCTGCCGAGAACAGGCTCACTTGACCAGGACCTTCGGGGCGCCCTCGACCTGGTAGTTCTCGACGATGATCGGCGCGACGTACTTCCGGAACGCGGCCATGTCGAGCTTCGAGACGTAGATCGCCGGGTACTGGTCGGCGGGGTAGTCCTTCTCGATCTGCGCGGTGTTCGGCCGGCGGTTGTGCTGGATCGCGACGGCGAGGTTCCCCGCCTGGTGCGTGCCGAACTCGAGGCCCTCGCGCAGCTGTTCGGCGATCTGCTCCTGCCGCTCCTTCGCGTCGGCGGCGACCGCGCCGAACCGGGCGTACTCGGCGGCGAGCGCGGCGACGTCGATGGGCTCGCGGCACGACTCGTCGTCGGTGTCGACGGCTGCGGGCTGGGTGGTGGTCTGGCTGGTCATGGTGATCCTTCTGTGAGTGGGTGGTCAGGCGATTGGGGTGCCTGCGGGCACGACGGCCCAGAGGGTGATGAAGGAGCCGGCGTGGCCCTTCTCGACGAAGCGCTTCGTGGCGCGGATGTCGACGACCTGGTTGTCGTCGACGTAGGCGACGCCGTTGAGGGCGTCCATCACGAGCTTCTGGAGGTTGTCGACGTCGCGGCGGCCGCGGCGCACGAGGTGGAAGTCGAGCCGCATGGCGACGTCGCAGGCGAGCGGGTCGGCGAGCTCGCACGCGGCCTTGAAGAGCTCGGCGATCCCCGCTTCGGCGCGGAGGGTGGTCGCGGGGGTGAAAGTGCGGCCGCCCTTCCCGTGCCGGGGCCGCTCCTTCGCCTTCGGCTCTCCGGGGATGGAGAACGAGACGACGTGGAGGCGCTCGGTCGGGTCGCTCACTCGTCGGCGTCGAGGTCGGGCGCGTCGAAGTCGAGCTGATCCAGCCCGGTCCTCGCCTTGTACGCGGCCTCGAGGAGCGCGCGGCCGATGAGTTCGAGGTCGCCGTCCATCAGCGCGTCGACGAGCTTCGCGCGGGAGGCGTCGTCGAGCTCGCCCTGCAGCGCGTCGATCTGGATGAACCGGACGACGGGGTAGGTCTCCTGCTTGGCGACGTTGTGGACGATCTTCGACGGCTCGACGACGCCGATGACGACTACGCGGCCGGTCTCGTCGTCGATGAACTGGGAGGCGAGGTCGACGAGGCCGTTGAGCTTCTCGCCGGGGACCTGGCCGGAAATCTGTACGGACATGGGGGCTCCTTCGTGAGCGGGTGATGGGTGGGGAGGGTGAGGTGCAGTCGCGTCAGCCGGCGAGGCGCTCCCAGAGCGAGCCGGTGCGCTCCGGGTGGTCCTTCGGCAGGCTCCGACGCAGGCGGGCGCCGACGTCGCCGCGGACGATCAGGTACGCGTCGCCCGCATCCGCGCGTTCGGCGAGCACGTCGAGGACGTCTGCGGGGACCGGCTTGGCGGGCTCGGAGAACTGCAGCGGGGCGGTCATCGCGTCCACGTCCGATCGGCGTCGATGCTGTAGTGGCGGCCGCGGTGACCGTGGTGCAGCTCGCAGTGGATGACGCGAGGCCAGACGCTCGCGGAGTCGAACCCGACGAAGGCGGCCGGCGCCTGGGTCGTGGTCGCATCGCAGATGCGGACGCCGTACTGGTTGTAGAAGCGGAGGAGGCCGCGGCACCGCTGGTGGGCGGTGCAGTAGCGGGCCTGGGCGCCGATCCAGCGGTGAGGGGTCAGTCGCTCCCGGATCCGGGATGGGAGGGCCGGCCAGATGACGGCGAGCCACAGGGCGATTCCCGCGGGTACGCCGACGGCAGCCGGGATCGTGTCGATGGCGGTCACGGGGACACCGCCGGGCGCAGGCCGAGCATGTCCGCGAGGTCGTCCGCGAGGCCGCGCCGCTCGAGGTCCGCGAGCACGGCGGCCTTGTCGGCCGGGGAGACCTCGGGGATCGAGCCGTAGAGCCCTGCGCGCTGCGAGGGCGAGCCCTGTCCGCGCTGCGCGGGCTTGGGGTCGGTCGGCGCCGCGAGGTACTTGATGACGGTGTTCCTCGAGGACCCGACCTTCTCGGCGATCGAGCGTGCGGATTCGCCGGCCGCCCCTCGCGATCGGATCTCGTCGATCTGCTCGGGGGTGAGGCTGCGCCCGGCCATCAGGCGGCCGCCTTGCCGGTGAGGGGGTACTCGGCGGCGAGGCCGTCGAGCCGGTGGTGCATGGCGGACACGATGGCCGGGACGTACTCGGCGAGGTTGACAACCTCACCGCGGCGGAGCGTGAGCATGATCACGCCTCCTTCTGGAAGGAGCGCACGTAGGCGGCCGGGCTGGCGCCCAGCTCCCACGCCTCGTAGGCGAAGTCCATCGAGTAGCCGTCTACCGCCTGGTCGCCGTCGATCGAGTGGCCGGCGGCGCGCTCAGCGTCGCCGATCCAGGCGAGCCAACGGCGCTCGGCGAGGCTCGAGTCGACCTCTGCCTTCCACGTCTCGAGGTGAGTGTCTTCGACGATGCTCATGGTCGTTCCCTTCTGGTGTGGTGCCCGGCGCGCCCCTTCGGAAGGCGCGACGAACAGCGCCTCCCACGGCGCGGGGTGTGATGGGGGAGAGGGGTGGGGCCGGTGGTCTCCGTCCGCGACTCAGAACGTCGCGGTGGCCGGCCCCTGCCAGCGGGATTGCTGGCGGTCTAGGCGGAGCGTCGGCCGCTGATCGACGTCACGTTCGACGTCGGCAGCTGGGCCGCGATCCACGCGTCGACGTCTTCGCGACGCCAGCGCAGGTACTTCCCGACCTTGAATGCCGGGGGCAGTGCGTCGGGGTTCCGGTTGCGCATCTGGTAGACGGCAGCCTCCTCGATCTGCAGCTCGTCGGCGAGGTCGGTGACGGTGAGGTGCTTGGCCATCAGGCCGCGACCTTCTGCTTCTGCTCTGCGAGGGACGGGGTCTTCACGACCTCGAATGCTTCGCCGATGCTCAGGCCGAACGTGTCGACCATCGCGACCATGAACGCCGCCGAGGGCTGTGCGCCCTCGTCGACGCGGCGGAGCGTTGCGCGGTGGACTCCCATGAGGCGCGCCTGGTGCTCCTCACTGGGGATCTCGCGAACCTCGCGGAGCCTCTTGAGCAGTCCCGGCTTGATCCGGAGCGTGCTTCCCATTCGGTCCTCCTCGTTGCGGTTCTGCGTTGCTGTGTCGCAAGTATGCGACGGCCTGACGCATGAATGCAACACGGACGGGGGTGGTTGTTGCGGAAGTGTTCAGGTGCTTTCCCGCCATTCCGGGGCATTACGGCTTGCGTGTGTCGCAAAGTTGCGACAGACTCGCACCCGTGAATGACGCACTTCGGGAACACATCGAACAGATCAGCGGCACCAAGAGCCTGCGCTCCGTCGCCCTCGCCGCCGGGATCACCCCGAGCACCCTCGTTCGCCAGCTCGACGGCGAGATGAAGGCCGCGACCGTCGTCGCCATCTGCCGCGCCTACGGGGCGCCGATCCTCCCCGCCTTCGTCGCCGCCGGCTACATCAGCCCCGACGAGGCGCACGCCTCCATCAGCGAAGCCGCGCTCCGCAGCGCGACCGACCGTCAGCTCGCCGAAGAGATCCTCCGCCGCGTCATCGAAGCCGAGGGCGAGCACCCCGAGCTCACCGAGCCCATCTCGGACGAGCAGACCACCGCAGCCGTGCAGCTATCCGACAGGCGTCGGCGGAATGTCGGTGGTCCCTTCGACACTCTCACCGACGAAGAGATCGCAGCCCGGTACGGCGACCGGATCGCAGCCGATCATTCCGACCCCGAACAGGACCTCGACGACAGGACCCCATGAGTCACCGCCCGGCCGCCACCGCGTACGACCCGTACGAGCACGCGGACCGGCTGGGCATCCCCGTCCTCCACGGCAGGATCCGATCCGCCAACGGCCTCTGGCTCCCCGACGAGCGCGTCATCGTCCTCAAGCGCGGACTCCGCGCCTGGCACGAACGCCAGACCCTCGCGCACGAGCTCGGCCACGTCTGCCTCGGCCACGCCGAGACCACCCCCCGCATCGAGCGACTCGCCGACCGGTGGGCCGCCCGCAAGCTCATCGCCCCCGACCACCTCGCCGACGTCGCACGCATGAGCCCGGACCCCGGCGTCTGGGCACTCGAGCTCGGCGTCACCGACCACCTCCTCGAGCTCTACCTCCGAGACCACCGCACCGCCTAGGAGCGCCCATGCCACGCCCGCCGCTACCCATCGGCTCCAACGGACTCGTCACCGTCACGCCGGCGCCGAAGGCCAAGGGACCCTGGGTCGCGCGCACCCGCTTCCGCGACTACGACGGCGTCACCCGCATCGTCGAACGCAAGAGCGCCCAGAGCGCCGGCAACGCCCGCGAGCTCCTCACCCGCGCCCTCCTCGAGCGCCGCGCCCCTCTCGGCGACGAGCTCACCCCGGAGACGCGGCTCCGCGACGCAGGGGAGAAGTGGTGGACCGACGAGATCGACGGGCAGCGCGCGCCCACCACCGAGCGCCGGTACCGGCAGGCGCTCGCGCACGTCGACCAGGGCCTCGGCGGCGTCCGCCTGCGCGAGATGACCACCGCCCGCTGCGACACCTTCCTCCGCACCCTCGCCCGCACCCGCGGGCCCGCGACCGCGAAGCAGGCGAAGAGCGTCCTCTCTGGCATCCTCGGCATGGCCGCGCGCCTCGACGCGATCCCCGCGAACCCCATCCGCGACGTCGGCTCCATCCGATCCACGCCCCCGGAAGTGCGCGCCCTCACCCTCGACGAGCTCCGCGCGTTCCGGACCGCGCTGGCCGCCGACCGGCGCAGCGTCCTCGGCGACGTCGTCGACCCCGTCGACTTCATGGCCGGCACCGGCGCGCGCGTCGGCGAGGTCTTCGCGCTCCGCTGGGCCGACGTCGACCTCGACGCGCCCACCCCCTCCGCAACGATCCGCGGGACGACGCTCTGGACCAAGGGCGCCGGGATGACCATCCAGACGCACCCGAAGTCGTCGACCTCGCGGCGTCGCCTTCTGCTCCCCGACTTCATCGTCGACATGCTCGCCGCGCGCGATCGCGACGTCGACCTCGTGTTCCCATCGCTGTTCCTCGAGCGTTCGACAGTGCGGGACCCGAACAACTTCCGGAAGCAGCTGCGGCGCTTCACGGAGGGCACGGAGTGGGAGTGGGTCACGCCGCACACCTTCCGGAAGTCGGTCGCGACGCTGGTCGAAGACCTCGGCGAGGCGTCCCGGCAGCTCGGTCACGCGGGCACCGACATCACCGAACGGCACTACCGGGTCCGGACGCACGAAGGCCCCGACCTCCGCGCACGCCTGCAGCTCGTGGCTACAGGGTGACGGGGGCCGGGGCGCTCATCGTTTAGTCGACGGAAACAGGGCTACGAGCGGTGACCCAAGGACAGTCAGGGCCAGCGAGGCCCACCTATTCGACCTGGTCAGAGGCAGAAACTGGGAGGCACAGAGATCCACCGCAAGGCATCGGGTCGGAATCTCTTGGTCGCAGGTTCGATTCCTGCCGGGGGCACCATCGGATCGGGAGCGCGCCGGTCGCCGTCCCTAGTCTTGTCCCGGTGGCGTGCGGATCAGCGTCGACGCCTCGCGCCCGTCCTTCGACCGCGTCGCGGCCTCTCCTCGGGCGGCGCTGCGCTCCTCCGAGGAGTGACGCCCGGCACCCACGGGGTTTTCCTCCGCTCCGGTGACCCTCGGACGAGGACTCGCGGTCGCCCCACCAGTAACACACCGGCAAATCGGAGGCAACACCGGCGTGTTTCCCACCCGAAGTCGTTTGAGTGTCATTCAGGCACCTAGTCTTGGGGTGTCCGGAATTACAACGACGTAACGAACGGAGGTACGACCATGCTGCTCCTCGCCATCCTCGGTGGAATCGCCGTCGCGTGGACGATCGTCGCGGCGCCCCTCGCCGTACTGGTCGGCCGAGTCGCCCGTGCACGTGATGCACACAGCTAGTCAGTACACGCACCGCCCGCACCACGGAGAAGGCCCCGATCGCACTCGCGATCGGGGCCTTCTTCTCGTGGTCGGGAGCACTCAGACCGAGCTGCGCTCCTGGCCTCGGTCGTCGTCCGAGGCGGACCGCTCGAACCGGGCCTCGTCCGCCCGGACGACCGCCTCGTCGTCGGCCGGCACGTCGTCGCGGTCTCCGTCGGCCGGAGCCGACGGCGTCGCGTCGTGCTCCGCGTCCGGCTGCGGCTCGGCGGCAGGAGCCGAGCGCTGCGGGTCGACGGGCGGCAGCTCCTCCACGGGACGCTCGCGCGACGGCACCTCCAGGCGGTCGACGTCGGCGAGCAGGCGGCGGGTCTCCTCCTGCGAGGCGTCCCCGGCCGACGCGGGGAGGACGATCGTGGGCGTCTGCGGGGCTGCAGAGCCGGAGGCGGAGCCCGCGCCGACGACGACCGGTGCGACGGCGGTCGGTGCGGCGGCCGGGGGAGCGGTGCGCTGGGGAGCGGCCTCGGCGGTGCTCGCGGCCCGATCGGACGACGGAGCGGACTCGGCGGAGCGGTCTCGACCCGTCTCCGAGAAGCGCCAGCGCTCGAGGTCGGCGAGGAAGGCCTTCCGGGCGCGCCCGGGCTTGTCCCGCCACTGCACGAGGCGGTCGCGGAACTCGCCCACGCTCGCCTGCGTCTGGTAGCCGCCGGTGCTCGACGTGTGCTTCAGCTCGGCGAGCTCGTGAGCGGCCCAGTTGGCCGCGACGCCGGAGCCCTTGACGGGCAGGAGGCGCAGGTGCGTCTCGGCCTGCGCGGACGCGCGGTCGCTGAGGACGCGCTCCGGGCTGCTGAGGACGTTCCAGGCCGAGGCGTCGACCGCGGCGTCGACGAGCGTCGCGATGACCGCGTTCTTCCGCTCGTGATCCTGCTGACGGATGAGGCGCGCGATGGACGCTCGGAAGACGGAGGCGATCACGATCGCTCCGACCACCACGGCCAGCAGGACCACAGCGGCCGTGAAGACCGCCTGGTGCCCGTCGCTCGTGCGGATCCAGGACATGAACTCGTTCCACCACTGCATGGGGCGAACGCTATCCGGGGCGGTCGCCGCGGCCCGGTCGGCACGCCGCCGACCGGGCGGATCGGCGCGTCAGGCGACGCGGAAGACCTCGATCGCGTCGTCGACGCTCCAGAACTCGCCGAGCTCGGCGCCGGCGGGCATGCCCGCCCGCAGCAGCCGGGCGCGGTACCGCTCGCCGAGCGGATCCTCGACCAGCTCGATGTGACCGACCACGGCGCCCGAGCCGGTGCTCACGCGCCACAGCCGGGCGTTGACCCGGGTGAGCGTCGGCGGGGTGCGGGTGGCGTGCAGCGTGGACAGGGACATCGGTTCCTCCTGCTCGAGTCTCGGAGCACCCACCGGCCGAGTGCTGTCGCAGACTACGGCCGACCACCGACATCCCCGCCGGGGCGTCAGCGCAGGGTCGTGCCGTGCACCGCGAACTCCTCGATCGCGTCGATCTCCTCCTGCGAGAGGGGGCCGGCGTCCAGCGCGGCGACGTTCTGCTCGAGCTGCGCGACGCTCGACGCGCCGATGATGGCGCTCGTGACGGTGGGCACCCGGAGCACCCAGCTCAGGGCGAGCTGGGCCAGCGACTGGCCGCGCTGCTGCGCGATCGCGTTCAGGCCGCGGGCGCGCGTCAGGTACGCCTCGTCGATCCGGTCGGAGGAGAGGAAGCGCGACGTCGCCGCACGGGACCCCTCCGGCACGGTGCCGTCGAGGTAGCGGTCCGTCAGGAGCCCCTGCGCCAGCGGCGAGAAGACGATGCAACCGGTGCCGAGCTCGTCGAGCACGGGGAAGAGGCCGTCCTCGGGTCCGCGGTCGAAGAGCGAGTAGCGGGGCTGGTGCAGGAGGAGCGGCACTCCGCTGCCCGCCAGTGCCGCCTGCGCGGCCCGGGTCTGCTCGGGCGAGTAGTTCGAGATGCCGGCGTAGAGCGCCTTGCCCGACTCCACCGCCGAGACGAGAGCGCCCATGGTCTCCTCGATCGGAGTCTCCGGGTCCGGACGGTGCGAGTAGAAGACGTCGACGTAGTCGACGCCGATCCGCTGCAGGCTCTGGTCGAGCGAGGAGAGCAGGTACTTGCGCGAGCCGCCGTCCCCGTACGGGCCGGGCCACATGTCGTATCCGGCCTTGGAGGAGATGACGATCTCGTCGCGGTACGGGCGGAGGTCCTCCGCGAGGATGCGGCCGAAGGCCGTCTCGGCGGCGCCGTAGGGCGGTCCGTAGTTGTTCGCGAGGTCGAAGTGGGTGACGCCCAGGTCGAACGCGCGGCGGAGGATCGCGCGCTGCGTGTCGAGGGAGCGGTCGGATCCGAAGTTGTGCCAGAGGCCCAGCGACAGGGCGGGCAGCAGCAGTCCGCTCCGTCCGGTGCGTCGGTAGTCCATGCGGTCGTAGCGGGCGGGGGCGGCGTCGTAGCTCACGCCGCGACTCTATTGCAGGGGGCGGATCCGCGGAATGCAGGGGGCGGTGAGCGTGTTGGACCGACTGACGCCTCCGGCACCCCGGACGCGTCGACGCGACAGGAAGTGAGTCACACGCAATGCGCACATTCGTACTCGCCGGAGGATGCTTCTGGTGTCTGGACGCCGTCTACCGCGTCCTCGACGGCGTGACCGACGTCGTCTCCGGCTACACCGGCGGCCGCACGACCGAGCCCGACTACGAGGACGTCTGCTCCGGGCGCACCGGCCACGCCGAGGCCGTCGCCGTCACCTTCGACCCCGAGGTCATCCCCGAGGAGGTCGTCCTCGACGTCTTCTTCACCCTGCACGACCCGCGACAGCTGAACCGCCAGGGCAACGACGTCGGCACGCAGTACCGCACGGCGATGTTCTACTCCTCCGACGAGGAGAAGGAGCTGTTCGAGACCGCGCGCGACCGTGCGTCCGAGTGGTGGGACGGCCCGATCGTCACCGAGATCTCGCCGCTGGGCGTCTACTACCCCGCCGAGGACCACCACCAGGACTTCTTCGCGAAGAACCCGGGCCAGGGCTACTGCATGGCGGTCGCACTGCCCAAGGTGAACAAGATCCGCAAGTCCTACTCGAGGTACATCACCGCGTCGTAACGCTCCTCCACAGGGGACGATCCGCTCGTCCTCTCCCCAGAAGGGCCCGCCTCCACCTCGGAGGCGGGCCCTTCGTCGCGACACTGGCCCTGCGGCGCCCGAGCGGTACCAGCCCCCTCCGCCCGGGCGCCGTGCCCGTCGCAGCCGTGGCGGGGCAGGAGTAGAGAGGACACGACCATGACCGACACGCTGACCGTCATCGGGACCATCGGCACCGAGCCCCGGAGCATCGACACCTCCAGCGGCACCGCGATGACCAGCTTCCGGCTCGCCTCGACGCAGCGGCGCTACGACCGCTCGGAGCAGCGCTGGGTCGACGTCTCGACCAACTGGTACACCGTCACCGCGTTCAACGGCCTGGCCGGCAACGCGCTGTCCTCCCTGTCGCGCGGCGACCGGATCCTCGTCACCGGGCGGCTCGGCTTGAGGGCCTGGGAGGCGGGAGGCAAGGCCGGTACGGATGTGGTCCTCACGGCCGAGGGCATCGGGCACGACCTCGCCTGGGGGACCAGCAGCTTCACGAAGACCGTCGGGCGCGCCTCTGCTCCCGCCCCTGCCGCCGAGCCCGCGTGGAGCGAGGAGGCGCCGCGCGAGGGCGCCGCGGCGGGGGACTGGGGCGCGTCGGGGCATGACCGCGGTGATGCCGCGCCCGAGCCGCCGGTGGCGGCGGGCGTCGGCGGAGGCGCTCCCGGTCTCTCGGTAGGATCCGGGGAGACCCCGTTCTGATCCGGGGGACCGGAGCGAGAGCCGTCCCGGTCGGGAGGAGCCGGGCGTGACACGGAACCGAGCGGCCCGCATCGCGCTCGTGCTCGGCGGTCTCGCCGTCTGCCTCTCCGGCTGCACGTCGCCGTCGGCGCCGGACCCCGTGGTGTCCTCCTCCGCGGCCGAGGCGCCGGCACCGGCGGAGTCCGCCGCACCCGTCGCCTTCGTGCCGGGCGGGACGACGGAGCAGAACCTCCCCGTGTTCGAGCAGACCCTTCGCGCGGCGGCCGAGCCCGATCCGGAGGTGAGCGGCTCCATCGTGGTCGACGCGCTCGTCGCGGCGGGGTTCTCCCGCGAGTCGATGCAGCTGACAGCGGACGAGACCTCGGTCGGACTCGACGCGGACTCGGTGCAGGTCTCCGTCAAGCTCGGGGAGTCGTGCCTCATCGGCCAGTACGGCCCGAAGAGCGGCGGGGTGCGGGCGGTGATCGCGGCTCCGATCGCGACCGGCGCCTGCCTGGTCGGCCGGACCGTCCCGATCCAGGGCTGACGCGCCGGCCTCGACCGGGAACCGCTCCGCCATGCGCCCCGGTCGGGGTCCGGAAGGGCGAAAGGATCCTCGACAAGCCCCCTCGCCCGTCGAGCCCGAGAGAGCACGGAATTCACCCGTCGCTCCAGCAGGACCACTCCGACCGGTGCGGATCCGAGCGTGAGCACAGCCTCGTGCGGGCGGACCGGTCGACGATCCCGGTGGTCGGCGGCGCCCTCCCCTCCCCGGGACGCCGCTCCGCACGGTTAGGCTGCCCTGACCGACACGTGTGCCCCAGCGCGGGCACCGCGACGGACGTGCCGACGGGAGTGCTCGGCACGAGGACCACGACGAGGGGGAACTCGCCATGACCACATCCCGACCGCAGACGACGACGCGAGCGAGGTGGAGGCGCACCGCCATCGCGGTCGCGAGCACGGCAGCCGTCGTCCTCGGAGTGACGACAGGAGCCGGAGCGGCCGCCGCCGCGGAGAGCCGGATGGTCGCGCTGACGAGTCCCTACAACTGGTCGACCACCGAGACGTTCTCGGCCGCCCAGATCAGTCCCGTCGCGGGCGACGTCACCGGTCTCGACGTCACGCTCTCCGACTCCGCTCGGCCGACGGGTTCCTATCCGGCGTTCACGACCTACAACTGGGCGATCGGTGACTACGACCTCGCCGGGTCGGCGAAGCTCGCGTCCGGGAGCCGCAGCTTCCGCATCGACCTGAAGCAGCCCCTCGCCTCGTTCGGCAGTGGAACCGTCGCCCTCCAGATCACGGCGCAGAAGCAGCCGATCAAGAACCCCCGGGAGCCGATCGGCCAGCCGGTCGACAGCGGCTACGAGCTGACCACGTCGGCCACCCTCTCCGTCGCCGGAGCCTCCGGCAGCGGCGGCGTCGGCGGGGTCGACCTCAGCGGGACCGCGCAGACGCTCCAGCGCAGCGCCGCCTACTTCGCCTACAGCAACGCCGCTGAGGTGCCGGACGTGAAGGGCGGCGACACCGTCGTCCTCGAGTCCAACCAGCCCGGCTTCTACGACCTCCAGGGGCTCGCCGCCTACGTCGGTCCCAGCAGGACCGAGCGGATCCCCGCCCAGGTGGTCGCGGACAACGATCAGTCCAAGGTCACCGTGACGATCCCGTCCAGCGCCTACGACGCCTACAAGGACCGCGTGAGCAGCCTGCTCCAGGTCACCGGCATCAGCAACGGCAGGGTGGAGCAGCCCCGCGGAGCGACCATCACGTCGGACGCCGCGGTCCGTGTGACAGGAAGCGGAGCCACCACCCCGCCGGTCACGCCGACCCCGACGGCCACCGCGACCACCCCGCCGGTCACGCCGACCCCGACCACTCCTCCGGTCACGCCCACGCCGACCGCAACGCCGACTGCCCCGCCCGCCGGCTCGCCGGTCGTCTCGCGCATCTCGGGCACCGACCGTCAGGGCACCGCGGTCGAGGTGTCCAAGCGCACCTTCCCGGCGAACGTCCCCGTCGTCTACGTCGCCACCGGGCAGAACTTCCCGGACGCGCTCAGCGCCGGACCCGCCGCGGCCAAGGCGGGCGGGCCGCTGCTCCTGGTCGACCGCGACTCGATGAGCCAGGTCGTCCGCACCGAGCTGACGCGTCTCAAGCCCGCGAAGATCGTCGTCGTCGGCTCCGAGCTCAGCGTCGGCAGCCAGGTCTACAGCGACCTGGCCGCGTATGCGCCGAAGGGGAAGATCACGCGCATCGGCGGAGTCGACCGCTACGACACCTCGAAGCTGATCCTCCAGGACGCCTTCAGGGGCGGCTCCTCGATGGCCTGGCTGGCCACGGGCGAGAAGTTCCCCGACGCCCTGAGCGCCAGCGCCGCAGCCGGCGCGAATCGCGCTCCGGTGGTGCTGACCAACGGAACCGGCTCCACGGCGGACCCCCTCACCCAGCAGATCATCAGCGGCCTCAAGGTCAGTAGCTTGACGATCGCGGGCTCGACGCTCTCGGTCAGCGCCGGCATCGAGCGCTCGATCACGGGCCCCGTGATCACCCGCATCGGCGGGACCGACCGGTACGACACCTCGGAGAAGCTGAACAAGGCGGCCTTCACCTCGGCGACGACCGTCTACCTCGCGACCGGTGAGAAGTTCCCCGACGCCCTGGCCGGAGCCACGGCGGCGGGCTACACCCGGAGCCCGCTCTTCGCGGTCCAGCCCACCTGCGTGCCCCGGGCGGTCCTCGCCGACATCACCGCGTCCAAGGCGACGCAGGTGATCCTGCTCGGCAGCACGGACACGCTGTCCGAGGCGGTGGAGCGCCTGACGCCCTGCAGCTGATCCGCACCGTCGGCCGCTGACGCGATCCGCCCTCCCCACCGGCCCGGCCGGAGCGGAGGGCGGTCCGCGTTCAGACGCTCCCTCCGACGCGGACCGGCGAGTTCCCGTTATCCTCGTCTGGTGCGGACGGTCCCGCGGCTTGCGCTCCGCGTCGGCCGGGGCCCGGCGTCCCGCCCCGGTCCGAGCCTCCGTCAGCGCCTCCGCGCGGAGCAGGGGACCGGCGGGCGACCCGACTCCGCGCAGACCGACGGACTTGAGGACTGGGCATGGCTGAATACATCTACTCGATGGTGCGCGCGCGGAAGGCGGTCGGCGACAAGCTGATCCTGGACGACGTCACCATGTCGTTCCTGCCGGGAGCGAAGATCGGCGTGGTCGGGCCCAACGGCGCCGGCAAGTCGACGATCCTGAAGATCATGGCGGGGCTGGACACGCCGAGCAACGGCGAGGCGCGGCTCAGCCCGGGCTACACCGTCGGCATCCTGATGCAGGAGCCCGAGCTCGACGAGACCAAGACGGTACTCGAGAACGTCCAGGAGGGCGTGGGCGAGATCAAGGGCAAGATCGACCGCTTCAACGAGATCTCCCTCGCGATGGCCGACCCGGACGCCGACTTCGACAGTCTCCTCGCCGAGATGGGGACCCTGCAGGAGGCGATCGACGCCGCCGACGCCTGGGACCTGGACTCGCAGCTGGAGCAGGCGATGGACGCGCTGCGCACCCCGCCGGGGGACTCCCTCGTCACCAACCTCTCGGGTGGCGAGAAGCGCCGCGTGGCGCTCACCAAGCTCCTCCTGCAGAAGCCCGACCTGCTGCTGCTCGACGAGCCCACCAACCACCTCGACGCCGAGAGCGTGCTCTGGCTCGAGCAGTTCCTCTCGAAGTACCCCGGCGCCGTGCTCGCCGTCACCCACGACCGGTACTTCCTCGACAACGTCGCGGAGTGGATCGCCGAGGTCGACCGCGGGCACCTCTACCCCTACGAGGGCAACTACTCGACGTACCTCGAGAAGAAGAGCGCCCGCCTGGATGTCCAGGGCAAGAAGGACGCCAAGCTCGCCAAGCGGCTCACGACCGAGCTCGACTGGGTGCGCAGCAACGCCAAGGGCCGTCAGGCGAAGTCGAAGGCGCGCCTGGCGCGCTACGAGGAGATGGCGGCCGAGGCCGAGAAGACGCGCGTGCTCGACTTCGAGGAGATCGTCATCCCGGTGGGCCCCCGTCTGGGCTCCCAGGTCATCGACGCGAAGAAGCTGCACAAGCAGTTCGGCGAGCGCGTCCTCATCGACGACCTCAGCTTCACGCTGCCCCGCAACGGCATCGTCGGCGTCATCGGCCCGAACGGCGTCGGCAAGACCACGCTCTTCAAGACGATCGTCGGCTTCGAGCCGCTCGACTCGGGCGACCTGAAGATCGGCGAGACGGTCGACATCTCCTACGTCGACCAGAGCCGCGGCGGCATCGACCCGCAGAAGAACCTGTGGGAGGTCGTCTCCGACGGGCACGACTACATCACCGTCGGGAAGACCGAGATCCCCTCCCGCGCCTACGTCTCGCAGTTCGGCTTCAAGGGCCCGGACCAGCAGAAGAAGGCCGGCGTCCTCTCCGGTGGCGAGCGGAACCGCCTCAACCTCGCGCTGACGCTCAAGCAGGGCGGCAACCTGCTCCTGCTCGACGAGCCCACCAACGACCTGGACGTCGAGACCCTGGGCAGCCTCGAGAACGCGCTCCTCGAGTTCCCGGGCTGCGCCGTGGTCATCACGCACGACCGGTGGTTCCTCGACCGGATCGCGACGCACATCCTCGCCTACGAGGGCACCGAGGAGGATCCGGCCAACTGGTACTGGTTCGAGGGCAACTTCGAGGCGTACGAGGAGAACAAGATCGAGCGCCTCGGCCCGGACGCGGCGAAGCCGCACCGCTCCGCGTACCGCAAGCTCACCCGCGACTGATGCGCCTGCACGTCGCCATCCCGCTGCGCTGGTCGGACTTCGACGCCTACGCGCACGTGAACAACGCCGAGATGCTGCGCCTGCTCGAGGAGGCGCGCATCCAGGCGTTCTGGAAGCCGGACTCGCCGCAGCCCGGCGGGATGGCGACGGCGGTGCTCGACGCACGGCCGGGCGCCGAGTCGATCAGCCTCATCGCCCGGCAGGAGATCGAGTACCTCGCGCCGATCCCGTACATGCGCGCGCCGATCGACGTGGAGCTGTGGATCGGGCGGATCGGCGGGGCGAGCCTCGAGGTCTGCTACGAGCTCTACTCGCCCGCCGGCGTCGTCCCGCGGGTGCTCTTCACGAAGGCGGCCACCACTCTGGTGCTGGTCACGGCCGCGACGGGCAGGCCCCAGCGCATCCCGGAGGAGCTCCGCGAGGCGTGGGGCCCCTACGTCGAGGAGCCCATCACCTTCTCGAAGCGGGGCTGAGCTCAGCCCAGGGGGACGCGGACCATGCCCTCCTGGGCGACGCTCGCCACGAGCACGCCCTCCTGCGTGTAGATGCGCCCGAGCGAGAGCCCGCGTCCGCCGGACGCGCTCGGCGCCTCCTGCACGTAGAGGAGCCACTGGTCCACGCGCGCGGGGCGGTGCCACCACATCGCGTGGTCGAGACTCGCGATCCGCAGGCCGGGCGTCGTCCAGGCCGCACCGTGTCGGCGGAGCGTGGATTCGAGGATCGTGTAGTCGCTCGCGTAGGCGAGGGCGGCGCGGTGCAGCATCGGATCGTCCGGCAGTGGTCCGAGCGAGCGCATCCACACGCTCTGGTGCGCGACCCGCTCGGGGTCGGCCCGGAGGTACACCGGCTGCTCGACGTGCCGCACGTCGAAGGGGCGCTGCGTGGCCCAGAAGCTGCCGACCGGGTGGTCGACCCCCGCGAGGATCTCAGCGGTGCTCGGCAGCGACTCCGGGTCGGGGATCCCCTCCGGCATCGGCGCCTGGTGGTCGAGGCCCTCGTCCTCGGTCTGGAACGAGGCGATCATCGAGAGGATGGGGCGTCCGTTCTGGTAGGCCTGCGTCCGACGGGTGCAGAAGGAGCGGCCGTCGTGGATCCGGTCGACCGAGAACGTGATCGGCAGGGAGACGTCCCCGGGGCGGAGGAAGTACCCGTGCATCGAGTGCACGGAGCGCCCCTCGACGGTGCGACCGGCCGCGATGAGCGACTGCGCGAGGACCTGGCCGCCGAAGACCCGCCCCTCGGGCATCCACTGCGAGGGACCCGTCGAGATGTCCTCGCTGGTGCGGGCGCCGGTGTCCGTCAGGTCGAGCGCGGTGAGGAACGAGGACAGGGGATCGGGCACGGTACCTCCGGGGTGTCGGGCGGTGGGGCGAGCGGCCTCGGGTAAGTTTATCGACGCGATGAGTTCGTCCTTCTCCCTGGCGGATCCGCCCAGCCTGTCGGATCTGCGCGTCTTCCTCGGCCGTTCGGCCCGGGTCGAGGACGGTGCGGTCCGGCTCCTCGCCGACGACCACGTGCTGGCCGCCTACACCGCGATCCTCCAGCCCCGCGGTCTGCTCGACCGCTCCGCGACCGTGCTGGGCCTGCGCGTCTTCGCGCTCGACGAGCCCGCCGGTTTCGACCGGGTCGTGCCGATCCGTGCGCTGTCGGACCGCCTCGCCCGCCTGCAGTGGGAGCCGGGCGGAGCGGACGGCAAGCCGGTCGTGCTGCCCGACGGCGACGACGCGACGGCGGGACCCTGGGCGGGCGTCTCCCCGCCCCGCGGCGGCTGGACCCGGCGCGAGCCCGTGGACCCGGGCTTCCTGGAGCGCGTCGCGCGCGAGGGGATCGACGAGATCGCGGCGGCCGTCGGCTCCGAGACGGGCGAGCAGATCGTCGGCCGCGTGCGGTCGAGCGTCTGGGGCCGCCCGCTCGACGGCCTCGAGGACGTCCCGGCGGGAGCGGCGTTCGCCCTCTTCGCGCTCGGGTTCCTCGGCGCCGACGACCAGGTCGCCCTGCTCGAGAGCGGCGCCTGGCGCCGCCTCACCTCACGGCGCGGACACGTGCTGGTCCGCACCCCGGGCTGAGCGGCTACTCCTCGAAGGTGTTCACCATCGCGTGGGCGGCGCGCTCCAGGTAGTCCCAGAGCAGGGCGTCGTCGGCCGGAGCGAGCTCGAGATCGTCGACGGCCGTCCGCATGTGCTGGAGCCAGTGGTCGCGGGCCTCGGGGTTGATCCGGAACGGCTGGTGCCGCATCCGCAGGCGCGGGTGGCCGCGCTCCTCGCTGTAGGTGCCCGGGCCGCCCCAGTACTGCTCGAGGAAGCCGGTCAGCCGCTGGATCGCGCCCTCGAGGTCGTGCTCGGGGTACATCGGCCAGAGGACCTCGTCCTCGCGGACGCCCTCGTAGAAGCGGCGGACCAGGCGCTCGAACGTCGGCCGGCCGCCGATGTGCTCCCAGAAGCTGCGCAGCGGAGGCGTGCCGCCGATCTGCAGGCCGCTCACGAGCGCGCTCCCGTCGGGCCGGAGGTGCCGCCGCCGTCCTGGGGCGGCGTCCCGCTCCCGCGCCGCAGCGCGCGGGGGAGCCGCACGGGCTTGCCGTGCTCGGTGCTGATCGTGGGGGAGGGCGTGGTCCGCGGCGGCTTGGCGCCTCCGACGCTCGTCGCCCCCTCGAAGCCCTCGAGGACGACGGTGGCCAGCGAGGGGAGCTTCACTTCGAGCGCGTCGAGCGACTTCTTCAGGCGCAGGCGCAGCTCGCGGGCGACGTCGTCCTTAGCGGTGGTGCGGGTCTTGACCACGACCCGGATGACCAGGGCGTCGTCGGCGATGGACTCCAGGCCCCAGAGCTCGGGCTTGTCGATGATCCGGGCCCGCCAGCGACTGCTCGCCGCCAGCTCGTTCGCTGTCGCGAGGACCGTGGACTGCACCTGCTCGAGGTCCGTCTCGTAGGGCACGGCCAGGTCGACGATGACGCGCGACCAGCCCTGCGACATGTTCCCGACCCGGACGATCTCGCCGTTGCGGACGAACCAGAGGGTGCCGTTGACGTCGCGGATCTGCGTCACCCGGACGCCGACCGACTCGACCACGCCCGTCGCCTGCCCGGTGTCGACGACGTCGCCGACCCCGAGCTGGTCCTCCGCGACCATGAACAGCCCGTTGAGGACGTCCTTGACGATGTTCTGCGCGCCGAAGCCGAGGCCCGCGCCGAGGGCGGCCGTCAGCAGGGCGAAGGAGCCGATGAGGTCCTTGTCGATCGTCGTCACGATCATGACCAGGGCGATGACGACGATCAGGATCGAGCTCAGGTTGTTGAGGATCGACCCGAGCGTGCGCGTGCGCTGCACCACCCGCACGGCCGCGAGCGGCGACGCGGCGATCGACTGGGTGTCCTCGACGCGCTGGCGGCGCTTCACTCCTGACACGATCTGGTCGACGACGCGGCCGATCACGAAGTGGGCGATGACGCGCACCAGCAGCGCGCCCAGCACGATCCCGAGGATCGCGACCACCTTCCAGAAGGGCTCGGACTCGAAGAAGGAGACGGTGGCGGCGACAGGGTCCGGGGTGGAGGTCTGAAGAAGCAGCATGACCGCTCCAGGCTACGGGACGCCTCCCTCCGAGACGGGTGCACGAGCCCCGAGCGCGTATAGATTCGAGGCGGGTCCGCTCGGACCCGGACACCGCCCTGGGAAGGACGCCCGATGCTCCACTCCACCCGGACTCCCGCCGAGAAGCGCCGCCTCTTCCGCGAGCGCCTCGCCTCGGGCGAGCTGCTGCAGCTGCCCGGCGCGTTCACTCCGCTCTCCGCGCGCCTCATCGAGGCGAAGGGCTTCGACGGGATCTACGTCTCGGGCGCCGTGCTCTCGGCCGAGCTGGGGCTGCCGGACATCGGGCTCACCACGCTCAGCGAGGTGGCCGGCCGCTCGCAGCAGATCGCGCGCCTGACCGACCTGCCGGTCCTCGTCGACGCGGACACCGGCTTCGGTGAGCCGCTGAACGTCGCGCGGACGGTGCAGATGCTCGAGGACGCCGGAGTCGCGGGGCTGCACATCGAGGACCAGGTGAACCCCAAGCGGTGCGGGCACCTCGACGGCAAGGCGGTCGTCGACGAGGCGACCTCGGTGCGCAGGATCGCGGCCGCCGTCGACGCGCGCCGCGACTCCGACCTGGTGATCATGGCCCGCACCGACATCCGCGCCCTCGACGGCCTGCCGGCCGCGATCGACCGCGCCAAGCGCCTCGTCGACGCCGGAGCCGACGCGGTGTTCCCCGAGGCGATGCGCGACCTGTCCGAGTTCGAGGCCGTGCGCGCCGCGATCGACGTGCCGATCCTCGCCAACATGACCGAGTTCGGCAAGAGCGAGCTGTTCACCGCGCAGCAGCTCGCCGACGTCGGCGTGAACGTCGTGATCCACCCGGTCTCGCTGCTCCGGATCGCGATGGGCGCCGCGATGCGGGCACTCGACGCCCTCAAGGCGGAGGGCTCGCTCCGCTCGGAGGTCCCGGGCATGCAGACGCGCGCCGAGCTCTACGAGCTCCTCGACTACGCCTCGTACAGCCGCTTCGACGAGGGCGTCTTCGACTTCTCGCTCGCCGACCACTACGGCGCCTGAGCGCGCCGACCCGCACGAACCGGCGGCGCTCCCCGGCGCCGCCGCCCGCCTCTCGCGAAGGAGCGAAGGATGAGCACGACCGATCAGGACATCCGCAAGGGACTCGTGGGGGTCGTCGTCGACACGACGGCCGTCTCGAAGGTCGACCCGGCGTCGAACTCGCTGCTCTACCGCGGCTACCCCGTGCAGGAGCTCGCGGCGGGGACCTCGTTCGAGGACGTGGCCTGGCTGCTCTGGCACGGCGAGCTCCCCACTGCGGAGGAGGCGGCCGGGCTGGCCGCCGTGGAGCGGGCCCACCGCGCCCTGGCCCCCGAGGTGCGCACCGTGATCGACCTGCTGCCGCTGTCGGCGCACTCGATGGACGTGGTGCGAACGGCGGTGAGCGTCCTGGGCGCGCTCGAGGAGGATCCGGACGCCGACGCCGACGCCGACGCTGCCGAGGCCGTGCTGGAGCGCTCCGTGCGGCTCTGGGCGGCACTGCCGGCGATCGTCGCCTACGCTCAGCGCCGCCTGCGCGGCCTCGAGCCGATCGATCCGCGCGACGACCTCGACTACTCCGAGAACTTCCTCTGGACGACCTTCGGCGAGGTGCCGGAGCCGGTCGTCGTCGACGCGTTCCGCGTCTCGCTGGTGCTCTACGCCGAGCACTCCTTCAACGCCTCGACCTTCACGGCCCGCGTCGTGACGTCGACGCTGTCGGACGTCCACTCCGCCGTGACCGCCGCGGTGGGAGCGCTCAAGGGACCGCTCCACGGCGGGGCGAACGAGGCCGTGCTGCACGTGCTCGACGAGGTCGGCACCGGACCGGAGGCGGACCGGCGGTCCCGCGAGTGGCTCGCCGAGGCTCTCGGACAGCGCCGGAAGGTCATGGGGTTCGGCCACCGGGTCTACAAGTCGGGCGACTCGCGGGTGCCGACCATGGACGCCGCTCTCCGGCGGCTCGCCGAGCACGAGGGGGCCGGCGAGATGATGGAGCTGTACGACGCCCTGGCCGCGGCGATGGCCGAGCGGACGGGCATCCTGCCGAACCTCGACTACCCGTCCGGCCCCGCCTACCGGCTGATGGGCTTCGACACCGGGATCTTCACTCCGCTGTTCGTCGCCGCGCGGGTGGTGGGCTGGACGGCCCACGTGATCGAGCAGCGGGGCTCGAACGCGCTCATCCGGCCGCTGTCCGCCTATGACGGGCCGGAGCGCCGCTCGGTCCCGCAGCGCTAGGCGCCGGGAGCGGGGAGAGCCGCCCGGTCCCGCAGCGCCGAGCGCCGGGGGACCGGGCGGCTCACTGTCAGCCCCGGGTGTCGCGCTCCTGGGCGCGGAGCGCACGCTCCACGCCGGCCAGGTTCTCGATCACGAGTCGGCGCAGCGCCGGGACCTCCGGGTTCGCGTCGAGCCAGGCGCGGGTGGCGTCGACGATCTCCTGCGAGGGCGTGGCGGCCGGGTAGAAGCCGACGACCAGGTACTCGGCGATCTTGTAGCTCTTCGACTCCCAGAGGGTGCGGAGGGCGTCGAAGTAGACCGGGACCATCGCGTCGAGCAGGCGCGGGTCGGCGGCGCGCTGGAAGCCCAGGCCCGTCGAGCGGACGATCGTGTTCGGTGCCGAGTCGTCGGCCGTGACGGAGTCCCACGCCGCGCGCTTCGCCTCCGCGGTCGGCAGTGCGGCACGGGCGTGCGCGGCCGACTGCTGGCCGGTCGCCGTGTTGTCCGAGGCGAGCGCCGCGTCGATGTCGTCCGCACCGGCCCGCCCACCGGCGACGAGAGCGATCAGCAGCTCCCAGCCGAGGTCGGTGTCGATGTCGAGGCCGCCGAGGGCGGTGGAGCCGTCGAGCAGCGCCTGCACGGCCTCGAGGTGCGCCGGGGTGGACGCGATCGCGGCGAAGAACTTCACGAACTGGAACTGCGCGTCGCTGCCCGGCTCGGCGCTCTGCGCGAGCGTCCACAGCTGATCGCCCGCCTCCTCGACGACCTCGGCCCGGTACTCCGGAGCGACGTACTGGGTGGCGGTGGCGACGAGCTGGTTGAGCACCGTCCGCAGGGTCGTGGACTCGGTCTCGGTCGCGACGTTGCCTAGGACGAGGCGGACGAAGTCGCGCGGCGCCGACTCGGCGTCGCGGGTCGAGTCCCAGACCGAGCCCCAGACCAGCGAGCGGGCCAGGGGGCTGTCGATGCTCGCGAGGTGCTCGACGGCCACGGCGAGCGAGGCGTCGTCGAGGCGGACCTTCGCGTAGGCGAGGTCGTCGTCGTTGAGCAGCACGAGCGCCGGACGGGTGCGGCCGATCAGCTCGGGCACCTCGGTGCGCTCCCCGTCGACGTCCAGCTCGAGGCGGTCGACGCGGACGAGGCGCTCGCCCTCGAAGTCGTACAGGCCGATCGCCAGGCGGTGCGGGCGGATCGTCGGGTACTCCTCGACCGCGGTCTGCAGGATCGCGAAGGACGCGATCGCTCCGCTCTCGTCGACCGCGATCTCGGGGCGGAGCGTGTTCACGCCGGCCGTCTCGAGCCACTGCGCCGACCACTCGGTGAGGTCGCGCCCGCTGGTGGCCTCCAGCTCGACCAGCAGGTCGCGCAGCTCCGTGTTCGAGAAGGCGTGCTTGACGAAGTACTCGTGGACGCCGGCGAGGAACTCCTTCTCGCCGACCCACGCGACGAGCTGCTTGAGCACCGAGGCGCCCTTGGCGTAGGTGATGCCGTCGAAGTTGACCTGGACGTCCTCGAGGTCGTTGATGGTCGCGACGATCGGGTGGGTCGAGGGCAGCTGGTCCTGGCGGTAGGCCCAGCTCTTCTCCATCGCGGCGAAGGTGGTCCACGCCTCGGTCCACTCCGTCGCCTCCGCGGTGGCGAGGGTGGAGGCGTACTCGGCGAACGACTCGTTGAGCCAGAGGTCGTTCCACCACTTCATCGTGACCAGGTCGCCGAACCACATGTGGGCGAGCTCGTGGAGGATCGTGACGACCCGGCGCTCCTTGATCGCGTCCGTCACCTTCGAGCGGAACACGTAGGTCTCGGTGAAGGTCACCGCTCCCGCGTTCTCCATCGCGCCGGCGTTGAACTCGGGGACGAACAGCTGGTCGTACTTCGCGAACGGGTACGGGACGCCGAACTTCTCCTCGTAGAAGGCGAAGCCCTGCTTCGTCTTCTCGAACACGTAGTCGGCGTCGAGGAAGGGCGCGAGCGAGGCCCGGGCGAAGACCCCCAGCGGGATGGTGCGGCCGTCGGAGGAGACGAGCGAGTCGGTCTCGACTACGTAGGGTCCGGCGACGAGGGCCGTGATGTAGGAGGAGATGCGCGGGGTGGGCTCGAAGCTCCAGGTCGCGATCCCCTCGCCCGCCGGGACCGGCTCGGGAGTGGGCTGGTTCGACACGACCTGCCACTGCGCGGGTGCGGTGACGGTGAAGCGGAACTCGGCCTTGAGGTCCGGCTGCTCGAACACCGCGAAGACGCGGCGGGAGTCGGGCACCTCGAACTGCGAGTACAGGTACACCTCGCCGTCGACGGGGTCGACGAAGCGGTGCAGGCCCTCGCCCGTGTTGGTGTAGAGCATGTCGGCGACGACGGTGAGCTCGTTGTCCGCAGCCAGGGAGTCGAGGCGGATCCGGACGCCGTCGGCGACGTCGGCGGGGTCGAGCTCCGCGCCGTTGAGGGTGACGGAGTGGACCGTGCCCGTGACGGCGTCGATGAAGCTCGAGGCGCCCTCGGTGGCGGAGAAGCGCACCGTGGTGGTGCTGAGGAAGGTCTCGGCTCCCCGGGTCAGGTCGAGGGCGATGTCGTAGTCGTGGACCTGGATCAGCGAGGCGCGCTCCTGCGCCTCGCTCCGGGTGAGGTTGTCTCCTGGCACGGGGGTGCTCCATCCGTTCGTCTCGGGCGCTGCCGCGGGCGCCGGGGTGCGGGCGCCGCCGATCCACCCTAGAGCTGCCGGGACCCGCCGTGGAGCCCCGTGGCGCCGATCCTGCGGAGCCGCCGGGGAGCGCGGACGCGGCCCCGGCGAGCGGCGTAGCGTGTCCCCATGACCTCTGTGGACTTCTGGTTCGACCCCTCCTGCCCGTGGGCCTGGATGACCTCGCGATTCGTGGACGAGGTGACCCCCGCGCGCGACCTCGACGTGCAGTGGCACATCATGAGCCTCGCCGTCCTCAACGAGGACAAGGACGTGGACGACTCGTACCGCGCCTTCCTCCCGCGCGCGCTGCGCTACACGCGCCTGGTCGCCGCCGTCGCCGAGCGCGAGGGCCGCGAGCACATCAAGCCGCTCTACGACGCGCTCGGCACCCGGATCCACCCGGGCGGGCGCACCGACGTCGACGCGGTGATCGCCGAGTCGCTCGCCGAGCTCGGCCTGCCCGCGGAGCTCGCCGCCCACGCCGACTCGGACGAGTACGACGAGCCGATGCGCGCCTCCCACTTCGACGGGATCGAGCGGGTCGGCCAGGACGTCGGCACCCCGGTCATCGCGATCGGCGACGTCGCCTTCTTCGGCCCCGTCATCTCGCCGATCCCGAGGGGCGAGCAGGCGCTGACCCTCTGGGACGGCATCGTCGCCGCCGCCTCCTTCGACGGCTTCTTCGAGCTCAAGCGCTCGCGGACCCGCGACCCGCAGTTCGACTGAGCCGACCCGCGGTACTCTGGCTCCCGGCCCGGGCACCGCGGGTCCCAGACGGCTCTTCCGGAGGAGTTCTCTCGTGCGCATCCACATCGCCACGGACCACGCAGGGCTGGACTTCAGCCGTCACCTGATCGAGCACCTCGGCGCCGCCGGTCATGACGTGATCGACCACGGCCCCACGTCCTACGACCCGCTGGACGACTACCCGTCCTTCTGCATCAACGCCGCCGCCGCGGTCGTCCGCGATCAGGAGGCGGGGGTCGAGGCTCTCGGCGTCGTCTTCGGCGGCTCGGGCAACGGCGAGCAGATCGCGGCGAACAAGGTCGCGGGCGTGCGCGCGGCGCTCGTGTGGAATCTGAGCACCGCCTTGCTGGCCCGCCAGCACAACGACGCGAACGTCATCTCGATCGGGGCCCGCCAGCACTCCGTCGAGGAGGCCACCGGCTTCATCGACGCGTTCGTCGCCGAGCCCTTCACCTTCGAGGAGCGGCACGTGCGCCGCATCGCGCAGCTCGCCGAGTACGAGGCCACCGGCGACATCGCCGGCCGGGTCGTCGACTCCGCCGCGAAGGAGCGCTGAGTGCCCGAGGGGCACTCCGTCCACCGGATCGCCCTGCAGTTCGAGCGCGACGTCGTCGGGCACCGCGTCGCGACCAGCAGCCCCCAGGGTCGATTCACCGAGGGAGCCGCGCTCCTCGACGGGCGCGAGGTCCTCGAGTCCACGGCCGTCGGCAAGCACCTGCTGCTGCGCTTCGAGGGCGACCTGACGTTGCACGTCCACCTCGGCCTCTACGGTGCGTGGGACTTCCTCGGGCACGTCTCGCCGCTGTTCCCGGACGGCAAGGCGGGCAGCAGCATCGGCGCTCCCCGGCGCCGCCGCGCCGTGCGCCTCTCCGAGACGGAGCACGAGACCGACTCCGATCTCGACGAGTTCCCGCCGCCGCCCGTGGGCGCGGTGCGCGTGCGCATCATGACGGAGGAGACGGTCGCCGACCTGCGCGGCCCCACCGCCTGCGAGGTGATGGATCCCGCCCAGGTGGAGGCCCTCCTCGCCCGCCTCGGTCCGGATCCGGCCGACGACGACTCCGACGAGGCGCGCGACCGCTTCGTGAACCGGCTCCGCAGGACGGCGACGCCGGTCGGGCTGGTGCTGATGGACCAGTCCGTGGTCAGTGGCATCGGCAACATCTACCGCGCGGAGCTGCTCTACCGCGCCGGCCTCGACCCGCACACTCCCGGCAAGCAGGTGCCGCTGGAGCTCGCACAGGAGCTGTGGCGGGACTGGGCGGACCTGCTCGAGGACGGCATCCGGACCGGGATGATGATCACGCGCCGCGGCCTGACGAAGACCGAGCGCTCGAAAGCCGTCCGCAGCCGCGCCGAGCGCAACTACGTCTACAAGCGCGAGGGCCTGCCCTGCCGCGTCTGCGGCACGAACGTGCTGCTCGAGGAGATCGGCGCGCGCAAGCTCTACTGGTGCCCGGTGTGCCAGTCGTGAGCGCGGGTGGAGAGCGGTCGGCCCGGTCGCGCACCCGCCGAGCCGTCCGCCCCGCGCTCCGCGAGGCCGCCCGATGACCGGCGGTCTCCTGCTCCGGGGCGCCCGCCTCCTCGGCTCGTCCCGACCCGGTGCCGTGCTCCTGCGCGACGGCCGCGTGGAAGCGGTCGGACCGGACGCCGCCGCCGCCCCGGGCGACGAGGTGCGCGACCTCGACGGGCGCTGGGTGCTCCCCGGCCTCTGGGACGAGCACGTCCACTTCTCCCAGTGGGCGATGACGGCCCCGCGCCTGGACGTCTCGTCAGCCGACTCGGCCCGCGGAACGGCGGACGCGGTCCGACGTCGCCTGGCGGAGGAGCCCGGTACCGGCACGCTGATCGGCTTCGGCTTCCGCGACGGCCTCTGGCCGGAGCCGCCGACGACCGCGCTCCTGGACGAGGTCTCTCCGGAGCGGCCCGTCGTGCTGATCAGCGGCGACCTGCACTGCGTCTGGCTGAACTCCGCCGCGTACCGGCGCTACGCCGTCGCTCCCGAGCCCGAGCTGCTGCGCGAGGACGCCTGCTTCGAGCTCGTCACCGCACTCGGCGCCCTCGGCGACGACGAGCTCGACGCACTCGCCGACGCTGCGGCGCGGCGGGCTGCGGCTCGCGGGGTGGTCGGCGTCGTCGACCTCGAGATGCGCTGGAATGTGGGGGACTGGCCCCGTCGCGTCGCTGGCGGAGCACGCTCCCTCCGCGTCGACACCGGCGTCTACCGCGACCACCTCGACCGCGCCCTCGCGGAGGGACTGCGCACGGGCGACGAACTCGACGGCGGTGACGGCCTGCTGCGGATGGGCCCGCTCAAGGTCCTGATCGACGGCTCCCTCAACACGAGGACCGCCTACTGCGCCCACCCCTACGCCGACCACGACGGCAACGGCGTCCTCACCGTGGAGCCCGCCGAGCTGGACGAGCTGCTCGCCCGCGCGGCCGCCGGGGGCATCCGCTCCACCGTGCACGCGATCGGAGACGCCGCGGCGACGCTGGCTCTGGACGCGCTCGGCCGGGTCGGCGGGGGCCGGATCGAGCACGCTCAGCTGCTCGCGGAGACCGACCTTCCGCGGTTCGCCGCGCTCGGCGTGGAGGCCGGAGTGCAGCCCGCGCACGCGCTCGACGACCGCGAGGTGGCGGAGCGGTACTGGCCGGGACGCACCGGCCGGGCGTTCCCGCTGCGCTCGCTGCTCGACTCCGGGGCCCGCGTGGTGCTCGGCTCGGACGCTCCGGTCGCTCCGCTCGACCCGTGGGTCGCGATCTCGGCCGCGGTCGCGCGGGCGCTGCCGGGCGACGAGCCCTGGCATCCGGAGCAGCGGGTGAGCGTCGAGGAGGCGATCGTCGCCTCGACCCGGGTGCGCCGGCTCACGCCCGCGGCCGGCGATCCCGCCGATCTGGTGGTGGTCGACCGCGATCCGCTCGCCGCCGATGCAGGAGCCCTCCGATCCATGCCGGTCGCCGCGACCCTCCTGGCGGGCCGCTTCACGCACGGCGGCTGACCCGCGCCCGTCGCGACTCCGGCTGCTCCGGATCGCGCGGACGGGCCGGGGAACGACGACGGCCCGCGGGATCCGAGGATCCGCGGGCCGGTCGAGGCGTGGTGCTCAGCTCTCGCTGACGTGGGCGAAGAGGAACCAGCGGTCCTTCTCGAGGCCGCGGCCGATCTCGATCGCGACGTCCTGGCTGCTCGCGTCGATCTCGGCGAGCTCGGCGATCGCCGTGTTGACGGTCGCGATGGCGACGTCCATCTGGCGGATGATCTCGACGATCGCGTTCTCGGAGCGCTGGAAGCCGGGGGTGAGGGGTTCGGACTGCGTCGCCGAGGCGACGGTCTGGATGCGGGCGTCGACCGGGAGGCCGAGGGCGACGACGCGCTCCGCGGCGAGGTCGGCCCACTCGATGGCGCGGCCGACGATCGCGTCGAGCAGCTCGTGGACGCCGATGAAGTTGGCGCCGCGGACGTGCCAGTGCGCCTGCTTGCCGTTGACGGCGAGCGCGGTCATCTCGACGACGACGGGGCTGAGGAACTGGGCGACTCCGGATGCGACATCCGGGTTCGACGAGGTGAGCGACGTGACGGACGTGGTGGACATCGTCTGGTCCTTTCGAGAGGGGGTGACTGATCGTCAACAGTACGCAGATCCCTCGGCGCCGCAAGGAAGCGCAGGCTCGGCTCAGTCCGGTGAAGGACAGGCTCACCTCGGTCGCGGAGGGGCGTCACGGGGGCTTCCCCCCGGGTGCCCGGAGCCGTGCCGCCGGTACGCTCGACCGGGTCGCGGCGGCGGCGGGAGCGGACAGGAGGCGCGGATGAGCGGAGCATCGACGGCCCTCGGCGAGGCCTCGCGCGCCTACCTCCGGCTCTGGCGCGGACTGCCCCGGGAGGTGCTCGCGCTGGTGGCCGCGATCCCGGTCGCCCTCCTCGGTGCCTTCTGCGCCGGCGTCGCGCTGGCCGTCGCGCTCGGGCTCGTCGGAGTCCTGATCGGCCTGGTGTTCCTGCCCGCCGCCCTCTACACGGCGCGCTTCTTCTCGCGGGCCGCCGTCGGCCTCGACGTGCTGGCCGGACGGCCCGCCGTCCCCCGGCCGCAGTGGCGGCGACCGCCCTCCGCCGTCACTCCCTCGACCTTCGCCCTCTACGGTCCGGTGATCGACGGGCACTACTGGCTCGCTCTCCTGCACACGCTCGTCGTGGCTCCGGTGCTCGCGCTGCTGTCCGGACTGCTCCTCGCGCTGTGGACCTGGGCGGGCCCGGGCACGGTGGCCGCCGCGCTCACGGGGGCCCCCGGTCCGGCCCGCCTGCTGGCCGAGAGCGGGGCCGCTCTGCTGGGCGCCCCGCAGCCTCCGGCGGGACTGGTCGCCGCGGCGACGGTCGCCACGACCGTCCTCTTCGTCTCGACCCTGCCGTTCGCCACCCGCGGCCTCTCCCTCCTGCACTGGCTGGTCGACCGTCTCCTGCTCGGCCCGTGGGAGTCGGAGGCGCTCCAGCGAGAGGTCGCCGAGCTGAGCGCTTCCCGCGGCGCAGCCGTCGCCGCCGAGGACCGCGCGCTGCGCCGGCTCGAGCGCGACATCCACGACGGCCCGCAGCAGCGCCTGATCCGGGTGCAGATGGACCTGGCCTCGGCCCGCAACCGACTCGCCGCCGACCCGGAGTCCGCCGCCCGCCTGGTCGACGAGGCTCGCGAGCACGTGCGCGCCGCGCTCGACGAGCTGCGCGCCCTCTCCCGCGGAGTGGCGCCGCCGATCCTGCAGGACCGGGGCTTCGAGGCGGCGGTGCACTCGCTCGCCGAGCTCAGCCCGGTGCCGGTCGAGGTCCTCACCGAGCACCCCGTGGCGGACGTGCCGCCCGAGGTCGAGCGCAGCGTCTACTTCGTCGTCGCCGAGCTGCTCGCCAACGTCTCCAAGCACTCCGGTGCCCGATCGGTGCGGGTGCATCTCGACACCCGCGACTCCGGCACTCCGGGGGAGCGCTGGCTCGACGCCTGGGTGGTCGACGACGGAGTCGGCGGGGCGTCGCCGGTCGCCGGTCACGGTCTCGAGGGGGTGGGCGGGCGCGTCCGGGGCCTGCGCGGGATCCTGAGCGTGGAGTCGCCGGTCGGCGGGCCGACCACGGTCGGGGTGCACGTCCCCTACCTCCCGGCCGTCCTATCCTGAGGGCGTGCCCGTGATCCGAGTCGCCATCGCCGAGGACTCGGTCCTCCTGCGCGAGGGCCTGGTCCGCCTCTTCGAGGACGCGGGGTTCGCCTCCGTCGGCGCCTTCGGGGACGCGGACGCCCTGCTCGCCGATCTGGCGCGGGACCCGGCCGGCGTCGACGTCGCCGTGCTCGACGTCCGGATGCCGCCGACCTTCCGCGACGAGGGCGTCCGCGGGGCGCTGGAGATCCGCCGGCGCTACCCGCAGGTGTCGGTCCTGCTGCTCAGCCAGTACGTCGAGGTCACCTACGCGCAGGAGCTGCTCGGCTCCGGCGACGGCGGACTCGGCTACCTCCTGAAGGACCGGGTCGCCTCCGTGGAGGAGCTGCGCGACGCCGTCGAGCGCGTCGCGGCGGGCGGAACCGTCCTCGACCCGCAGGTCGTCGCCTCGCTCCTGCAGCGCAACCGCGACCCGCTCGCCTCGCTGACCCCGCGGGAGCGGGAGGTGCTGGAGCAGATGGCCCAGGGGCGCACGAACGCGGGCATCGCCTCTGCTCTCTTCGTCGGCGTGGGCGCCGTGGAGAAGAACGTGACCGCGATCTTCCAGAAGCTCGGGCTCGAGGACTCGGGCTCCGACCACCGGCGGGTGCTGGCGGTCCTCGCCTTCCTGCGCGCCGGGCGCTGACCACCGGAGAAGAGGAGAACCCGATGCCGTCGAGTCCTGCGGAGGGCGCCCGCGTCCTCGCCCTGACCGGGGGACGCGCCCCGGAGATCGCCGACACCGCGTGGGTCGCTCCGGGCGCCACCGTGATCGGCTCCGTGCGCCTGGGGGAGCGGGCGAGCGTCTGGTACGGCGCCGTCCTGCGCGCGGAGCACGCGCGGATCGAGCTCGGCGCCGGCAGCAACCTCCAGGACGGCGTCGTCGTCCACGTCGACGCCGACTACGACGCGGTCATCGGCGCCGGAGTCTCGGTCGGGCACAACGCCGTGCTGCACGGCTGCACCCTCGAGGACGACGTGCTGGTCGGCATGAGCGCGACCGTCCTGAACGGGGCCGTCATCGGCACCGGCTCGCTGATCGCCGCGGGCGCCGTCGTCCTCGAGGGGACGGTCGTCCCGCCGGGCTCGCTCGTGGCGGGCGTCCCCGGGAGGGTCCGGCGGGAGCTGACGGAGGAGGAGCGCGAGGGCATCCGCCGGAACGCCGCCTCGTACCTCGCCCTGACGGAGGAGCACCGCGGCGCGGTCGGCTGAGCACGCCTGGAACGACGAAGAGCCCCGGACATCCGGGGCTCTTCGAGAGGAGAGGGGCTGACGAGAATCGAACTCGCATCATCTGTTTGGAAGACAGAGGCTTTACCACTAAGCTACAGCCCCGAATCGCTGGTCTGACGACCGCGAACCGGTGCGACCGGGTCTCTCGACCGGGCACCAGGACAGCGTAGTACATCGCGCGAGCACCGTGGACACCCCGGTCGTCCTCCGCCGCGCGGTTCCGGTCGCCGCTGCCGCGGTGCAGTACACTTGCGAAGGCCATTTCGGCGTGTCGCGCAAGCGCACGTGCGAGGACGGCTCGACGAGAGTCTCACGCACGGTGCCCAGGCCCGCGCATCCGGGGCGTAGCTCAGCTTGGCTAGAGCGCCCGCTTTGGGAGCGGGAGGTCGCAGGTTCGAATCCTGTCGCCCCGACCACGAGTACTCATCGTGACGACATCGACCCGTGACGACCGTCATCCGGCGCCGACACCAACCAGCACAGGAGATCCCCTCACGTGAAGACCACGGTAGAACAGCTGAGCCCGACCCGCGTGAAGCTCGCGATTTCGGTCACCCCGGACGAGCTCGGCCCCAGCATCACGCACGCCTACGGCCACATCGCCGAGCAGATCAACGTCCCCGGCTTCCGCAAGGGCAAGGTCCCGCCCGCCATCGTCGACCAGCGCGTCGGCAAGGCCGCGGTGCTCGAGCACGCGGTCAACGAGGGCCTCGACGGCTTCTACCGCGAGGCCGTCCGCGAGACCGAGGTCCGCCCCCTGGGCCGCCCGCAGGCCGACATCGTCGCCTGGCCGAGCGACAAGGACTTCACCGGCGACCTCGAGCTCGCCATCGAGGTCGACGTGCGCCCCGAGATCACCGTCCCGGACTACGACGGCATCGAGCTCACCGTCGAGGCGGCCGAGGTCACCGACGCCGACGTCGACGCCGAGCTGGACAAGCTCCGCAGCCGCTTCGGCACCCTGGTCACCGTGGACCGCCCGGCGAAGACCGGCGACTTCGCGCAGATCGACCTGGTCGCCTCCATCGACGGCGTCGAGGTCGACACCGCCAACGCCATCTCGTACGAGCTCGGCTCGGGCGAGCTGATCGAGGGCATCGACGAGGCGCTCGACTCGCTCACCGCGGGCGAGAGCACCACGTTCACCGCTCCGCTGCTCGGCGGCGACCACGCCGGCGAGCAGGCCGAGATCGCCGTCGCGCTCACCGCCGTCAAGGAGCGCGAGCTCCCCGAGGCCGACGACGACTTCGCGCAGATCGCCAGCGAGTTCGACACCATCGCCGAGCTGCGCGAGTCGCTCAAGGAGCAGGCCGCTCAGCAGAAGACCTTCGGCCAGGGCGGCGAGGCCCGCGAGAAGCTCGTCGAGGCGCTGCTCGCCCTCGTCGAGGTCCCCGTGCCCGCCGGTCTCGTCGAGGACGAGGTGCACCGCCACCTCGAGGGCGAGAACCGCCTCGAGGACGACGAGCACCGCGCCGAGGTCAAGGAGGCCAGCGAGAAGACCTTCAAGACGCAGATCCTCCTCGACCACGTCGTCGAGCAGGAGAAGGTCCAGGTCAGCCAGGACGAGCTCACGCAGTACCTCATCCAGGGTGCGGCGCAGTACGGCATGGAGCCGAACGAGTTCATCAAGATCCTGTCCGAGAACAACCAGATCGGCCAGATGGTCGGCGAGGTCGCCCGCAACAAGGCGCTCGCGATCGTCCTCGGCAAGGCGAAGGTCACCGACACCGAGGGCAACGCCGTCGACCTGACCGCGTTCACCGCGGTCCCCGGTGACGACGAGGCCGTCGAGGCCTCCGACGAGGCCGTCGCCTCGGACGAGACCGAGGTCGCGGAGGAGGCTCAGGCCGACGCCGACGCCGAGGACCCCGCCGAGCCCGTCGCCGAGGAGCCCGCCGCCGAGGAGGAGCCCGCCCCGGCCCCCAAGAAGAAGCGCGCGCCGGCCAAGAAGAAGGCCGCCGCTCCCGCCGAGGAGACCCCGGCCGCGGAGTAGTCGCCGCGAGCACGTCAGGAGCCGCCCCCCGATCCGTCGGAGGGCGGCTCCTCTCGTTGGGGGGGCTCCGGTCCGCCCCGGGCGAACACGGGCGACTCCCGCTCCGCCCCGGGCGAACACGGCCGGATCGGCCTGGCGGCGTCCGATAGATTCGCCTCCGAAGCGACAACTGAAACGGAGCAATACATGGCCGACATGGTTATGCCCAACAGTGTTTTCGACCGCCTGCTCAAGGACCGGATCATCTGGCTCGGTTCCGAGGTGCGCGACGAGAACGCGAACGAGATCGCCGCGAAGCTCCTGCTCCTGGCAGCCGAGGACTCCGAGCGGGACATCTACCTCTACATCAACTCGCCCGGCGGCTCCATCACCGCGGGCATGGCGATCTACGACACGATGCAGTTCGTCCCGAACGACATCGTGACCGTGGGCATCGGGATGGCGGCCTCCATGGGCCAGCTGCTCCTCACCGCCGGAACCCAGGGCAAGCGCTACATCACCCCGAACGCGCGGGTGCTCCTCCACCAGCCGCACGGCGGCTTCGGCGGCACGGCCTCCGACATCCAGACCCAGGCGCAGCTCATCCTCGACATGAAGAAGCGCCTCGCCGAGATCACCGCCAAGGCGACCGGCAAGACCGTCGAGCAGGTCAACGAGGACGGTGACCGCGACCGCTGGTTCAGCGCCGAGGAGGCCCTCGCCTACGGCTTCGTGGACCACATCCGCTCGTCGGCGACCGACGTGGCCGGCGGTGGCGGAACCGCCATCGACGAGTAGTCCAGCGAACGCGCCGAGAGATCAGGAACAGACAATGACCACACCCACCTTCGGCGGAACGGCGTTCGGCTCCGGAGCCGCACCGTCCTCGCGCTACATCCTCCCCACGTTCGAGGAGCGCACGGCCTACGGCTACAAGCGCCAGGACCCGTACGCCAAGCTCTTCGAGGACCGCATCATCTTCCTCGGAGTCCAGGTCGACGACGCCTCCGCGGACGACATCATGGCCCAGCTCCTCGTGCTCGAGAGCCAGGACCCGGACCGCGACATCGTCATGTACATCAACTCGCCCGGTGGCTCCTTCACCGCGATGACGGCGATCTACGACACGATGCAGTACATCCGCCCGCACATCCAGACGGTCGTGCTCGGCCAGGCCGCCTCGGCCGCCGCCGTGCTCACCGCCGCGGGAACGCCCGGCAAGCGCCTCGCGCTGCCGAACGCGCGCATCCTCATCCACCAGCCCGCCGTGCAGCAGGGCGGGGGCCAGGCCTCGGACATCGAGATCCAGGCCGCCGAGATCATGCGCATGCGCGAGTGGCTCGAGGAGACGCTGTCGCACCACTCGAACCGCTCGATCGAGCAGGTCAAGAAGGACATCGACCGCGACAAGATCCTCGGCGCGAGCGACGCGCTCGAGTACGGGCTGATCGACCAGGTGCTCACCAGCCGCAAGAGCCTCCCGGCTCTCACGGCGTAGGGCGTCCAGGAGGGGCCGGGTGGCGGAGCGATCCGCCGCCCGGCCCCTCTCTGCGTCCTCCGTCGCCGTAGCAAAGCGCCACACGAGGCGCAAGGCACGGCGAATCCGGCCCGCCTGCCGAGCCCTCGCGGCTCAGCGGCTAGGCTCGGAGCAGTGTCAGGGGGCTCGTCCCGCTCGCACCGGCCGGAGCTCCGGGCTCCGTTGCACGACCGACCGACGCACGACAGACGCACGACAAGGAAGTGGGGCATCCCCGTGGCACGTATTGGCGAAAGCGCCGACCTGCTGAAGTGCTCCTTCTGCGGCAAGAGCCAGAAGCAGGTCCAGCAGCTCATCGCGGGACCGGGCGTCTACATCTGCGACGAGTGCGTCGAGCTCTGCAACGAGATCATCGAGGAGCGCCTCTCCGAGTCGAGCGAGGAGACGAGCCACGAGTTCGACCTCCCGAAGCCGAAGGAGATCTTCGGCTTCCTCGAGGAGTACGTGATCGGGCAGGAGCAGGCCAAGAAGGCCCTCGCCGTCGCCGTGTACAACCACTACAAGCGCGTGCGGGCCCGCAACACCATCACCGCCGCCGACGCGATCCACGACGAGGTCGAGATCGCCAAGAGCAACATCCTGCTCATCGGCCCCACGGGCTGCGGGAAGACCTACCTCGCCCAGACCCTCGCGAAGCGCCTCAACGTGCCCTTCGCTGTCGCGGACGCCACGGCCCTCACCGAGGCGGGCTACGTCGGCGAGGACGTCGAGAACATCCTCCTCAAGCTCATCCAGGCCGCCGACTACGACGTCAAGCGTGCCGAGACCGGCATCATCTACATCGACGAGGTCGACAAGATCGCGCGGAAGGCCGAGAACCCCTCGATCACGCGCGACGTCTCGGGCGAGGGAGTGCAGCAGGCGCTGCTCAAGATCCTCGAGGGCACCGTCGCCTCCGTGCCCCCGCAGGGCGGGCGGAAGCACCCGCACCAGGAGTTCATCCAGATCGACACGACGAACGTCCTCTTCATCGTCGCCGGCGCCTTCGCCGGACTCGAGGACATCATCTCGTCGCGGGCGGGCAAGCGCGGCATCGGCTTCGGCGCCCCGCTGCACAACAAGGAAGACGAGATCAACATCTTCAGCGAGGTCCTCCCGGAGGACCTGCACAAGTTCGGGCTGATCCCCGAGTTCATCGGGCGCCTCCCCGTCGTCACGACGGTCACGCAGCTCGACCAGGACGCGCTCATGCAGATCCTCACCGAGCCGCGCAACGCGCTCGTGAAGCAGTACCAGCGGATGTTCGAGATCGACGGCGTCGAGCTCGAGTTCGACCGGGGCGCTCTCGAGGCCATCGCGGACCTGGCGGTCCTCCGCCAGACCGGAGCTCGCGGACTGCGCGCCATCCTCGAGGAGGTGCTCGGCCCGATCATGTTCGAGGTGCCCTCCTCGGACGAGGTGGCGCGCGTCGTCGTCACCCGCGCCGCGGTGCTCGACAACGCGGCCCCGACGATCGTGCCCCACGCTCCCCGTCGCCAGGAGAAGAGCGCCTAGTCGCTCCCCGCCCCGCTCTGCCAGTTCACCGCGATTGGCCCGGCGGATCGTCGGGCGATGCGCTCCCGCTTCCCTAACCTGGCGGAGCGCGCCGACGGCGCGTCCGGTCGCCTCGGTGCCGGTCGATCCTCCGGGAGGCTCCGCCATCGTCCAGCCGCTGCTCGCCGGGATCGTCGCCGCCCTGACCGGCTTCTCGAGCTCGTTCGCGATCGTGCTCGCCGGGGTGGTCGCGGTGGGCGCCACCGACGCGCAGGCCGCGTCGGGCCTCCTCGCGGTCTGCGTGCTGCAGGGGGTCCTCTGCATCGTGCTGAGCATCCGCTACCGCGTGCCGATGACCTTCGCCTGGAGCACGCCGGGCGCCGCCCTGCTGGCCGCGACCGCGGCGCTCCCCGGCGGCTTCGACCGCGCGGTCGGGGCGTTCCTGGTCGCCTCCGCTCTGCTGGTGGTCACCGGGCTGTGGCCGACGCTCGGGAGGCTGGTCGCGCGCATCCCGCGGCCGCTCGCGAACGCCATGCTCGCGGGCATCCTGTTCCCGCTCGTCCTGGCGCCGGTGCGCGCTGCGGTCGAGATCCCCGCGCTCGCGCTGCCGGTGATCCTGCTCTGGCTGCTGCTCCTGCGGCTCCTGCCCCGCTGGGCGGTGCCGGCCGCGATCGCCCTGGCGATCGTGCTGCTGATCGTGACGGACGGCGCGGCACTCGTCGGTGCGCCGCTGCTCCCCGTGCCGCAGTTCGTCGCTCCGGTGTTCGAGATCGGAGCGATGGTCGGGATCGGCCTGCCGCTCTACGTGGTCACCATGGCCGGGCAGAACATCCCGGGCATCGCGGTGCTGACGAGCTTCGGTTTCGCGGCCCACTCGCGTCCCGGGATCGTCTCGACCGGTGCTCTCTCCGGGGTCTCGGCGGTCTTCGGCGGAGTGCCGATCAACTACGCCGCGCTCAGCGCCGCGCTGACCGCGGGTCCCGAGGCCTCGCCGAGGCCGGAGCAGCGCTGGGTCGCCTCGGTCTCGGCGGGCGCCTCCTACCTCGTGCTGGGCGTGTTCGCCGGAGCGGCCGCCGCGCTGGTGTCCTCCGCGAGCCCGCTGCTGATCGAGGCGGTCGCCGGTCTGGCGCTGCTGGGGGTGTTCGTGTCGGCGGTGCAGGCCGCTGTGGAGGACGCGCGGCTGCGGCTGCCGGCGGCGGCGACGCTCCTGGTCACCGCCTCCGGCACGACCATCGCGGGGATCGGCTCGGCGTTCTGGGGCCTGGTCGTGGGACTCGTCCTCCTCGCCTGGCTCGTCCCCCGGCGCCGCTAGAGGAGGCCGCGGCGCGCGAGCAGCGGCTCGGTCCGCGCATCCCGCCCGCGGAACGCGCGGTACGCGTCGAGCGGATCGCGGGAGCCGCCGAGCTCGAGCACCCCGCGGCGGAAGCGCTCGCCCGCCGAGCGGTCGAGGCCGCCGTTCTCCTCGAACCACTCGACCGTGTCCGCGTCGAGGATCTCGCTCCAGATGTAGGAGTAGTAGCCCGCGGAGTAGCCGCCGGAGAAGACGTGCGCGAAGTACGTGCTGCGGTAGCGGGGCGGCACGGCGGGAAGGAGGAGGCCCGCGCCGTCGAGCACGTCGCGCTCGAAGGCGGCCGCGTCGCGCGGCTCGACCGGGGCCGGCAGGGAGTGCCAGGCGAGGTCGAGCAGGGCGGACGCCAGGTACTCGCTCGTCGCGAAGCCCTCGCCCCACAGCGCGGACGCCTCGAGGCGCTCGACGGTCCCCGCGGGCAGGGCTTCGCCGGTCTCGACGTGGCGGGCGTACTCGGCGAGGAGCCCGGGGCGGCGCACCCACGTCTCGTTCACCTGGCTCGGGAACTCGACGAAGTCCCGGAACACCGCGGTACCGGCGAAGCGCGGGTACCGCGTGCTCGCGAACAGGCCGTGCAGGGCGTGCCCGAACTCGTGGAACAGCGTCTCGACCTCGTCGAGGCTGAGAAGGGCGGGCTCGCCCGCGCCCGGAGCCGACAGGTTCAGGTTGTTCACGACGACGGCGGAGTCGCCGAGCAGCGAGGTGCGGCTGGACAGGGAGTTCATCCACGCCCCGCCGCGCTTCGAGTCGCGGGTGAAGGGATCGAGCAGGAACAGGCCCAGCGGCGTCCCGTCCTCCTCGTGCACCTCGAACACGCGGACGTGCTCGCTGTAGCCGGCTAGGTCGCTCCGCTCCGAGAAGCGGACGCCGTAGAGACCGGTGGCGGCGGCGAACACGCCGCGGCGGAGCACCCGCTCCAGCTCGAAGAAGGGACGCAGTGCGCTGGAGTCGACGGAGTAGCTCTCCGACCGCACGCGCTCCTCGTAGTAGGCGCGATCCCACGCCTCGATCGTGAAGCGCGGCGCTCCGGCGGCGTCCTGCTCGGCGTCGGCGGAGGCCTGCATCCGCTCGAGTTCGATCCCCGCGTTCCGGGCGGCGGGAGCGGCGAGCTCGCGCAGCAGCGACAGGACGCGCTCCGGCGAGCCCGCGGTCTGGCCCGAGATCACGAACTCGGCGTGCGAGGCCGCGCCCAGCAGAGTTGCGCGCTCGGCCCGCAGCGCGACGATCTGCTGCAGGGTCGCGGTGGTGTCGTGCGGCCCGCCCTCCGCACCGCGGCCGACAGAGGCGCGCAGGACGCGCTCGCGGACGCCGCGGTCGCGCAGACGCGCGAGCCAGGGGTGGCCGGAGTAGAGGGGCAGGGTGATCAGCCAGCCGTCGACACCGCGGTCGGCGGCGGCGCGCGCGGCGGCCGAGACGTCGGACTCGTCGAGCCCGTCGAGGCCGGCGACGTCCTCGAGGAGGACCGCCCGGTCGTTCGACTCGGCGAGCAGGTCCTTCTCGAAACGCGTGGTCAGGGTCGAGAGCTGCTCGTTCAGCTCGCCGAGCCGTGCCTTCCCCGCGTCGTCGAGGAGCGCACCGGAGCGCTCGAACCCGGTGATCCTCCGCTCGAGGAGGTAGGCCGTCTCGGCGTCGAGGTCGAGCTCCGACGACTGCTCGGCGAGGATGCGGAGCCGCGCGAAGAGGCGCGGGTCGAGGCTGATCGCATCGCTGTGGGCCGAGAGCAGCGGAGCGAGCTCGGCCTCCAGAGCGTCGGTGAGCGGAGTGCGGTCGGAGGCGGCGACGGTGAAGAAGACGGCGCTCACCCGGCTCAGCTCGCGGCCCGCCCGCTCGAGGGCGACGAGGGTGTTCTCGACGGTCGGCGGCTCGGAGGCGCCGGCGATCGCGTCGATCTCGGCGCGGTGCCGGCGGAGGGCCTCGAGGAACGCCGGGCGGTAGGCCTCGGGGTCGACGGCGGCGAAGTCGGGGAGCCCGTGGGGGAGTCCGCTCGGCTCGAGCAGGACGGCGACGGGATCGGGAGCGCTCATCCTGCGAGCCTAGAGCGCGAGCGGGGGAAAGGGCTCCGACTCAGGATCGCAGGACGCGCGCGCTCACCGGGATCGGCGACCGCGCCGCGAAGGGGCGTCAGGCCCAGTCGTCGTCGTCCTCGCCCTCCACGCGGCCCTGCGGCTGAGTGATGTAGGCAGCGTCCTCGCCGGGGCGGTAGGTGATCGTCGTGCCGTCGTCGAGTTCGAGGACGGGCCTGCCCTCGAGCCAGGTGAGCGTCCAGCGCCAGTCGGCGGTCGCCGTGCCGGCCGCGGCGAGCTCGCCCTCGACGTCGCCGATGGCGGTGACGACGATCTCGGGGAGGGTCTGCGGCGGCACTTGGCCGACCGACCAGCGGGTTCCGGGCTGCATGGGAGGGGTCCTCTCGACGGTGGGGAGGGAGGCGGGACGGTTCCCGCCTCCCGGGAGCGGCGCTACGCCTCGGTCTCGAGCTCGATGCCGACTGCGAGGGCGTCGCCCTCGGCGAAGTCGAGCGCCGCGATCCTGCCGACGGCCGCGAGGTCTCCCGCGGCGAGCCGGAGGGACGCGACGAGCTCGGCGGGCGCCGTCACCAGGGCGGAGCGGGCCGGCGTCTTCTGCGAGGCCTTCGCATCGGTCTTCGCGCGCCGGATGGCCGTGAGGACCGAGCTCGCCGCGGCCAGGACGGCGGGGTCGCCGCCCAGGCCCTCGACGGTCGGCCAGGGGCGCAGGTGCACCGAGTCGTCGTGCGACCACGACCAGGTCTCCTCCGTCGCGAACGGCAGGAACGGCGCGAACAGGCGCTGGAGGACGTCGAGCGCCCGGTGCAGGGCGGCGGCGGCGGACGCGCCGTCCTCGCTGTACGCGCGCTCCTTCACCAGCTCCAGGTAGTCGTCGCAGAACGTCCAGAAGAACGCCTCCGTCGTCTCGAGGGCGCGGGCGTGGTCGTAGTTCTCGAGCGCCGTCGTCGCGTCGGCGACCACGGTGTCGAGGGTGGCCAGCATGCTGAGGTCGAGCGGGTCGGTGACCTCGGCGCCCTCGGCGAGAGGGAAGCCGTGGATGAATTTCGCCGCGTTGAGGATCTTGATCGCCAGTCGGCGGCCGATCTTGATCTGCGTCGGGTTCTGCGGATCGAAGGCCGCGTCGGTGCCCAGGCGCGAGGAGGCGGCCCAGTAGCGGACCGCGTCCGAGCCGTGCTGCTCGAGCATCGCGGCGGGAGTGACCACGTTGCCCTTCGACTTCGACATCTTCTTGCGGTCGGGGTCGACGATGAAGCCGGACACGGTCGCCGTGCTCCACGGGGCGCGGCCGTCCTCGAGCTGCGAGCGCAGGAGGGTAGAGAAGAGCCAGGTGCGGATGATGTCCTGGCCCTGCGGGCGCAGGTCGTAGGGAGCGACCAGCTGCCAGAGCTCGTCGTCGCGCTCCCAGCCGCCCGCGAGCTGCGGGGTCAGCGAGGAGGTCGCCCAGGTGTCCATCACGTCGAGCTCGCCCTGGAAGCCGCCTGCCGCTCCGCGCTGGTCCTCCGAGTAGCCGGGGGCCGGGTCGCTGGAGGGATCCACCGGCAGCGCCGCCTCGTCCGGCACGATCGGGGAGTCGAAGACGGGGTTGCCGTCGCCGTCGAGCGGGTACCACACCGGGATCGGCACGCCGAAGAAGCGCTGGCGCGAGATCAGCCAGTCGCCGGAGAGGCCGTTCACCCAGTTCTCGTAGCGGACGCGCATGAACTCCGGCACGAAGCGCACGTCGCGGCCGAGCTCCAGCAGGCGCTCCTTGAGCACCGCGTCGCGAGCGCCGTTGCCGATGTACCACTGGCGGGTCGACACGATCTCGAGCGGCTTGTCGCCCTTCTCGAAGAACTTGACCTGGTGCGTGATGGGGCGCGGGTCGCCGACCATCTCGCCGGACTCCTTCAGCAGCGCCACGACGGCCTGCTTCGCGGAGAAGACGGTCTTGCCGGCGAGCTGCTCGTAGGCGGCGCGGCCCGCGTCGCTCGTGATCGCGGCGGGAGCCTCCGAGATCAGGCGGCCGTCGAAGCCGATGATCGCGCGGTTCGGCAGGTCGAGCTCGCGCCACCAGACCACGTCCGTGATGTCGCCGAAGGTGCAGATCATCGCGATGCCCGAGCCCTTGTCCTTCTGCGCGAGGTGGTGCGCGAGCACCGGGACCTCGACGTCGAAGAGCGGCGTGCGGACGGTGGTGCCGAACAGCGCCTGGTAGCGCTCGTCGTCGGGGTGCGCGACGAGGGCGACGCAGGCGGGCAGCAGCTCGGGACGGGTCGTCTCGATGAAGACGTCCTCGCCGCCCTCGCGGTGGAAGCCGAGGCGGTGGTAGGCGCCGGGCTGGTCCTTGTCCTCGAGCTCCGCCTGGGCGACGGCGGTCCGGAAGGTGATGTCCCAGAGCGTCGGGGCCTGCGCCTGGTAGGCCTCGCCTCGGGCGAGGTTGCGGAGGAAGGCGCGCTGCGAGGCGGCCTGCGACTCGTCGCCGATGGTCCGGTAGCTCTGCGACCAGTCGACGGACAGGCCGAGGGCCCGCCAGACGTCCTCGAACTGCTTCTCGTCCTCGACGGTGAGGCGCTCGCACAGCTCGACGAAGTTGCGGCGCGAGATCGGCTTCTGGTCGGCGGCCTTGCTGCTCTTGTTGTCGCCGCCCTCGAACGGAGGCGTGAAGCCGGGCTCGTAGGGGAGCGTCGGGTCGCAGCGCACACCGTAGTAGTTCTGCACGCGGCGCTCGGTGGGCAGGCCGTTGTCGTCCCAGCCCATCGGGTAGAAGACGCTCTTGCCGCGCATCCGCTGGAACCGCGCGACGACGTCGGTGTGCGTGTAGGAGAAGACGTGCCCGATGTGCAGCGACCCGGACGCGGTGGGCGGCGGGGTGTCGATCGAGTAGACGTCGGCGCGGGTGAGGCCGGTGCGGTCGAACCGGTAGGTCCCGTCGGTCTGCCAGCGGAGGCCCCACGTGCCCTCCAGGCCCTCGAGGGCGGGCTTCGCGGGGAGGCGGTCGGCGAGGGTCATGATGCTCCGGTTCGCTATGGGCGGCACCGTGTCGGTGGTGATGGTGCCTGGATGGGGGCTCCGGGGCGAGTCGCCCGCCGGCCGCGACGATTCTACCGGAGCGGCGGGAGCCGGGTCAGTCGACGACGGGGGTGAAGCCGGGTCAGTCGACGACGGGGGTGAAGCCGGCGCGGACGGGCGCGAGCGCCTCGTCGAGATAGGGCACGAGCTCGCCGCGGGTGGGGCCCGCCGCGGCCCACGCCTGCACGGCCGCCACCGCGGCTCCGACGCTCGCGTAGGCGATGGCGCGCGAGAGGTGCGAGGGCAGCGGGCGCGCGCTCCGCTCCTCCACGAAGCGGGCGATGACGGCCGCCTGCCGGGCGAGGCGGCCGAGGGCCGACGCCTGCAGCTCGTGGACGCTGCCGATCATCTCGGACTGGGTGAGCACCCACGGCACCGTCGCGGGTCCGAAGCCGGAGCCGATCGCGAGCAGCGCGTCGCCGAGCGCGTCCATCACCGGCGCCTCTGCCGCCGTCTCGGCCAGCGCTTCCGGGAGCTCGGCCAGCCGGTCGTCGACCAGCACCCAGAAGACGTCGCTCTTGGACTCGAAGTAGTTGAAGAAGGTGTTGCGCGAGACCCCCGCCCGCTGGGCGATCTGCTCGATCGTCGTGCCCGCGTAGCTCTGCTCGACGAAGAGGTCCAGTGCGGCGTCCTCGAGCATGGAGCGCGACGACGCGCGGGGCCGTCCGCGCTGCACTCCTCGCACCATGAACCGCTCCTGCTCCGCTTCCCCCGACGCGCTAGGATAGCGCCGGACGACTTCGACCCGGCCATCACCGGTGAGTCTCCGGAAGAACGGCGCCGGCTCCGGCCTGCGCCCAGTAGACCCGGACGGGTGCGGCCCGTGACAGCCGATCGAGTGGGAACGCGTCAGCGGGCACTCCTCCGGGAGCGACCGGCCGACCGGTCCAAGCGAGGTGGTACCGCGACCCGGCCCGGGGTCTGAGATCCGGGCGGGCCGTCCTCGTGCAGACCAGCAGCACTGCCAGGAGACCGCACGTGACCTACCCCCTGACCCCGCCCACCCCGCACGGAGCCGAGCCCGCCGAGGGCTCCGCGTTCGGCCGGGGCGTGTCCCCGTCGCCGCGCTTCCCCGAGATCGAGGAGCGCGTGCTCGCGTACTGGAAGGCGGACGACACCTTCCAGGAGTCGATCCGGCAGCGCGAGGGAGCGCCGGAGTGGGTCTTCTACGACGGCCCGCCCTTCGCCAACGGCCTGCCGCACTACGGGCACCTCCTCACCGGCTACGCCAAGGACGTCTTCCCCCGCTTCGAGACGATGCGCGGACGCCAGGTGCACCGCCGCTTCGGCTGGGACACCCACGGCCTGCCCGCCGAGCTCGAGGCGGAGCGGCAGCTCGGCATCACCGACAAGTCCCAGATCGAGGAGATGGGCGTCGCGGCCTTCAACGCCGCCGCGAAGGAGTCGGTGCTGCGCTACACCGGGGAGTGGCAGGACTACGTCACCCGCCAGGCGCGCTGGGTCGACTTCGACGACGACTACAAGACGCTCGACCCCACCTTCATGGAGTCGGTGATCTGGGCGTTCAAGCAGCTCTACGACAAGGGCCTCGCCTACGAGGGCCACCGCGTGCTGCCGTACTGCTGGCGCGACCAGACGCCGCTCTCGAACCACGAGCTGCGGATGGACGACGACGTCTACAAGATGCGCCAGGACCAGACGGTCACCGTCACCTTCCCGCTGGTCGGCGAGACGGCGGAGGCGCTCCAGCTGACGGCGGTCCGCGCTCTCGCGTGGACGACGACGCCGTGGACGCTGCCGACGAACCTCGCGCTCGCCGTCGGGCCCGACATCGAGTACGCGGTCGTCCCCGCCGGCCCGAACGGCGCGGCCGACGGCAGGGGCGAGCCCGAGGAGCGCGAGCTCTCGGCCGAGTACCTGCTCGCCATCGACCAGGTCGGCGCCTACGCGAAGGACCTCGGCTATCCGGACGCGGAGTCGGCCCTGGCCGCCGTCTCGCGCACGCACCGCGGCTCCGAGCTCGAGGGGATCAGCTACGACCGCCTCTGGGACCACTACGCGGACACCGAGGCCTGGGGCACGCAGAACGCGTGGCGCATCCTCGTCGCCGACTACGTGACGACCAGCGAGGGCACCGGCATCGTGCACCAGGCGCCCGCCTACGGCGAGGACGACCAGAAGGTCTGCGAGGCGGCGGGCATCCCCGTCATCATCTCGGTCGACGACGGCGGCCGCTTCCTGCCGCAGATCAGCGAGGTCGCCGGCCTCCAGGTCTTCGACGCGAACAAGCCCCTCACGCAGCTCCTGCGCGCGGGCCACCGGCTGCTCCGCCAGGCGAGCTACGAGCACTCGTACCCGCACTGCTGGCGCTGCCGCAACCCGCTGATCTACAAGGCGGTCTCGAGCTGGTTCGTCCGCGTCACCGCGATCCGCGACCGCATGGAGGAGCTCAACCAGGAGATCACCTGGGTCCCCGAGAACGTCAAGGACGGCCAGTTCGGCAAGTGGCTCTCGGGCGCGCGCGACTGGTCCATCAGCCGCAACCGCTACTTCGGCTCGCCGATCCCGGTGTGGAAGAGCGACGACCCGGAGTACCCGCGGATCGACGTCTACGGCTCGCTGGACGAGCTGGAGCGCGACTTCGGCGTGCGCCCGGACGACCTGCACCGGCCGTTCATCGACGAGCTGACCCGCCCGAACCCCGACGACCCGACCGGGCGCTCGACGATGCGCCGGATCAGCGACGTCCTCGACGTCTGGTTCGACTCCGGATCGATGCCCTTCGCCCAGGTGCACTACCCGTTCGAGAACGCGGACTGGTTCGACACCCACAACCCGGCGGACTTCATCGTCGAGTACATCGGGCAGACGCGCGGCTGGTTCTACACGCTGCACGTGCTCTCCACCGCGCTCTTCGACCGCCCGGCGTTCCGCAACGTGGTCAGCCACGGCATCGTGCTGGGCAACGACGGGCAGAAGATGTCCAAGTCGCTGCGCAACTACCCGGACGTGGCCGAGGTCTTCGACCGCGACGGCTCCGACGCCATGCGCTGGTTCCTGATGTCGAGCCCGGTCCTCCGGGGCGGCAACCTCGTCGTGACGGAGGAGGGCATCCGCGAGGGCGTCCGCCAGGTGCTGCTGCCGCTGTGGAGCACCTGGTACTTCTTCTCCCTCTACGCCAACGCCTCGGCGGGCGGCGGCTACGAGGCGACCAGGCGCACCGGCTCCGAGGACGTCCTCGACCGCTACCTGCTGGCCAAGACCCGCGATCTGGTCGAGACCGTGACCGGCCGGCTCGAGGCGCTGGACTCCACGCTCGCGGCCGCCGCGCTCCGCGACTTCAGCGACGTGCTCACGAACTGGTACGTGCGCCGCTCCCGCGACCGCTTCTGGCAGGGCGTCGACGAGGACGGCCGCGGATCGGAGGCGTTCGACACGCTCTACACGGTCCTCGAGACCGTGTGCCGCGTCGCCGCCCCGCTCCTGCCTCTCGTCACGGAGCAGATCTGGCAGGGCCTGACCGGCGGCCGCAGCGTCCACCTCACCGACTGGCCGGAGGCGGACGAGTTCCCCGCCGACCCGGCGCTCGTGCACGCGATGGACGCGGTCCGCGGCATCTCGTCCACCGCGCTCTCCCTCCGCAAGCAGGCCGGGCTCCGCGTCCGCCTGCCGCTCGCGCGCCTGACCGTGGTGGTCGCCGACGCCGCCGAGCTCGCGCCGTTCGAGGCGATCCTCCGCGACGAGCTGAACGTGAAGGAGGTGTCGCTGGTGCCGCTGGTCTACTCCAGCGCCGCCGACTACGGCGTCACCTCCCGTCTCGCGGTCAACGCGCGCGCCGCCGGGCCCCGGCTCGGCAAGGGCGTGCAGACCGTGATCAGGGCCGCCAAGGCCGGCGACTGGAGCGAGACGGATGGCGTCGTCACCGCCGGCGGCGTCGAGCTGGTCGAGGGCGAGTACGAGCTCACGCTCGAGGTCGGCGGCTCGGCCGGCGACGACCGCGCCATCGCCCTGCTCCCGCGCGGGGGCTTCGTGCTCCTCGACACGGCGACCACCCCCGAGCTCGAAGCGGAGGGGCTCGCCCGCGACCTCATCCGCGCGGTGCAGGACGCCCGCAAGGCGGCCGGGTTCGAGGTCAGCGACCGGATAGTCCTGGAGGTCGTGCTCGACGAGCCGAGCCTGCAGGCGCTCGAGCCGCACGCGCTCTGGATCGCGGAGGAGACCCTCGCGACCGGATGCGCGTTCACTCCGCTCACCACGGCTCTCGAGGGCGGCGAGGGCGCGATCGCCTTCGGCCCCGCGGGCACCGCCATCATCCGCGTCGAGAAGGTCGAGGCCGCCGATGTCTGATCCGTTCGAGCCGGACGACGCCGACCGCGCGGCCGCCGACGCCGTCTACGCCGCGCTGCTGGAGCGCCTGGGCGAGGCGAGCGTCCGCCCGCGCCTCGCTCCGACCCGGCGCGCCGTCGAGATCCTCGGCGACCCGCAGCGCGCCTACCCGGTGATCCAGATCGCCGGAACCAACGGCAAGACCTCGACCAGCCGGATGATCGAGAGCCTGCTGCGCGCCCACGGGCTGCGGGTGGGCCTGTTCACCAGTCCGCACCTCGAGCGCTTCAATGAGCGCATCGTCATCGACGGAGAGCCGATCTCGGACCGGAGCCTCGCCGACAACTGGCAGGACGTCGAGCCGTACCTGCGGATGACCGACGCCGAGCTGGCCGAGCAGGGCGAGGCGCCGCTGTCCTTCTTCGAGGCGATCACCGTCCTGGCCTACGCGGCCTTCGCCGACGCGCCGGTCGATGTGGCCGTCGTCGAGGTGGGGATGGGCGGCGAGTGGGACTCGACGAACGTCGCCGACGCGCAGGTCGCCGTCTTCACGCCGATCGCCCTCGACCACACCGACCGCCTCGGCTCGACGATCGAGGAGATCGCGCGCACCAAGTCGGGCATCGTCAAGCCGCTCGCCTCGGTGGTCTCCGCGAGGCAGGTCCCGGAGGCGGAGGCGGTGCTGCGGCACGCGGCCGAGGCCACCGAGTCGACGATCGTCGTCGAGGGGGCGGAGTTCGACGTCGAGTCGACGACCGTCGCCGTCGGCGGCCAGGTCGTCACCGTCCGGGGACTCGTCACCACGTACGAGCAGCTGCTGCTGCCGTTCTTCGGCGACCACCAGGCCGAGAACGCCGCCGTGGCCGTCGCCGCGGTCGAGACGTTCCTGGGAGGCGGGACGCAGGAGCTCACCGGCGACGTCCTCGACGAGGGCTTCGCCGCCGCGACCTCCCCGGGCCGCCTGCAGCTCGTCGGACTTGCTCCGCGCACCGTCGTCGACGCGGCGCACAACCCGCACGGGGCCGCGTCCCTCGCCGCCGCTCTCGGCCGCTACTTCGATTTCGACCGCGTGACGGCCGTCCTCGGTGTGCTGGCCGAGAAGGACGCCGAGGGGATCCTCCAGGAGCTCCGCCCCGTGGTGGACGAGCTGATCGTGACCACGGCGCCGAGCGATCGGGCGATGCCCGCCGAGGAGCTCGCCGCGCTCGCCCGCACCGTGTTCCCGGAGGAGGCGGTCCGCGTCGCCGACGACCCGCTGGGTGCTCTCACGGCCGGTCGCGTCCTCGCGGCGCGCACCGACAAGGGCGCCCTGCTGGTCACGGGCTCGATCACCCTCGTCGGCCGCACGATCACCGCGGCCCGCGACGAGAACTGGCTGGGCGCGTGAGGGCCGGGCGCCCGCGGCGCTCGCGGACCGTCCGGGAGAGCCTCGGCTCGATCGTGCTCGGCTTCGAGGCGGTCATCGTCTTCCTCGCCACCCTGGTGGCCTTCGGGCTGAAGGCGGCCGATCCCGTGATCGTGCTGGTCGGGGGAGCGGTGGTCTGCCTCGCGCTCGTCGCCACTCTGGGCCTGCTGAACCGGCCGGTCGGCTTCCGCATCGGCTGGGTGCTGCAGTTCGTTATCGTGGCCTCGGGCCTGCTGGTCCCGATCATGTACGTGATCGGCGCCGCCTTCGTGGCGCTGTGGACGTACTGCATGGTGACCGGCACCCGCCTCGACGCTCAGACGCGCCGGGCGGCGGAGCCCACCGACCCCACCGAAGGAGACCGCTGAACCATGGCCACTCAGGAGACCCTCGTCCTCGTCAAGCCCGACGGCGTCGCCCGCAACCTCACCGGCGAGATCCTCCGCCGCATCGAGGCGAAGGGCTACTCCCTCGTCGACGTGAAGCTCGTCGAGGCCGACCGCGAGCTGCTCGCCGCCCACTACGCCGAGCACGAGGGCAAGCCCTTCTACGAGCCGCTCGTCGAATTCATGGAGAGCGGCCCGATCGTCGCCCTGCGCATCGCGGGCGACCGCGCGATCGAGGGCTTCCGCGCCCTCGCCGGCACCACCGACCCGACCACGGCTGCTCCCGGCACCATCCGCGGCGACCTCGGCCGCGACTGGGGCCTCAAGGTCCAGCAGAACCTCGTGCACGGGTCCGACTCCGAGGAGTCGGCCGCGCGCGAGCTCGGCCTCTGGTTCGCCTGAGCCGCTCGGCCGCCTGCCTCTGACGACGTCCGTCAGAGGTAGGCGAGCACGTTCAGCCTCACCTGCGCGACCACCGCGATCAGCAGGTAGCAGAGCAGCGTGATGAACGGCACCCAGCCGTAGGCGGCACCGGCGAAGCGGCGCACCCCGGCGGGGACGGGGAACACGCCCTCACGGAGGTTGCGGAGCGTCACCAGCCAGAAGCCCGGGATGACGACGGCCCAGGTGAGCATGCACCAGGGGCAGAGCGTTCCGAGCGCGAAGACGCTCGTCGCGATGAGCCAGCCCACGAAAACCAGGGCCAGCAGGAAGCCGACGTTGAAGGCCGCCCAGAACCACCGGTCGAACCGGGCGCCTGCGAGCAGGCCCAGCCCCACCACGATCGGCGCGATCCAGGCCGCCAGGCCGATGAGAGGGTTCGGGAAGCCGAAGACCGCGCCCTGCGCCGAGTTCAGGTTCGCACTGCACTGCACGAGCAGGCTGAAGTCGCAGCCGAGGCCCGCATCCGGGTTCTCGAGAGCGGCGAACTTGTCGTTCGTGAGGGCGAAGGCGGCGGTCCAGCCGATCACGCCGAGGACGATCAGCAGGACGGCGAAGACGACGGGGCGCTGCTGGGTGGGGGCGTCGCGCACCCCGGGATCGCTGGACACCGGGGGATTATGGCACGCGCCGGATCGGCGCCTCTGGGAATGCGTGCGATAATCGGAGCCGTCGGTCCGGGGGACCCCGCATCGACGCGAAGAAGGTTTACCGGGCGAGTACCGGGCCACAGGAGATCGACAGCGTTCCGCGAATGGACGCGCCGGGTCTCCGCTCCGCCGGGAGTCGACCGCAGGTCGCACCGCGGAGGAGCGCGTGTCGGATAGTCAGTTCCGAGAGTGCAGCTGCAACCGGAGTCCCGCGCCACGAGCGCGACGGGACCGGGGGAGCGGAAGGATTCGCGGCGGGCCGAGGCCCCTCGCACGAGAGAAGCATCCGGGAAGACGACGCGGCGGACGACCCGGCCGAGGAGTGCACCAGGAATGGTGGAAGACAACAGTACGAGCGGATCCGATCCGGACCGCGACGAGCCCCGCAGCGGGGCCAGGAAGATCAGCCGCCTCTTCGGTGGCCGCCGGGCGACCCGGCGGACCGAGTCGAGCGCGCCAGCGACAGGGGAGACGATCATCGACAGCAACGAGACCGACCAGACCGGAGCCGAGGGCACCGAGCTGCCCGAGACCGGGAGCGCCGCGGAGGCGGCCGAGCCGTCGACGTCGACGGGCGCGGTGTTCTTCAACGCCCTCCCGCAGACCCCGGGCGCCGAGCAGGAGGAGCCGCGACGGCCCGCACTGCCGAGCCCGTCGCTGCTGTTCCAGGCGCCGGTCCTGCCCGACTACGTCGAGCTGGCTCCGCTGCCTCCCCGCGGTGCGCCGCTGGGCGTCCAGGAGGAGCGCGAGAGCCCGGCCGAGGAGCAGGGCTCCGTCCGCCGCCGCTCGCGCCGCCGCAGCGGCGAGAGCGAGAGGTCCGGCTCCGACGACCCCGAGAACACCGTCGTCCGGGTCCGCCAGCCGCGCGAGCAGCGCGAGGCCCGCGAGCCCGAGCTCATCACCGAGCCGCAGCGCATCAAGGGCTCGACCCGCCTCGAGGCCAAGAAGCAGCGCCGCCGCGACGGCCGCGACGCCGGCCGGCGCCGCACGGTCGTCACCGAGTCCGAGTTCCTCGCTCGCCGGGAGGCCGTCGACCGCGTCATGGTCGTCCGCTCGAAGGAGGACAGCATCCGCATCGGCGTGCTCGAGGACGGCGTCCTCGCCGAGCACTACGTCGCCCGCTCGCAGGAGGCGTCGCTCATCGGCAACGTCTACCTCGGCCGCGTGCAGAACGTCCTCCCGAGCATGGAGGCCGCCTTCGTCGACATCGGACGCGGGCGCAACGCCGTGCTCTACTCGGGCGAGGTCGACTGGGACGCCGCGAACAACGCCGGCGGCCCCCGCCGGATCGAGCTCGCGCTCAAGCCCGGCGACCGGGTCCTCGTCCAGGTCACGAAGGACCCCGTCGGCCACAAGGGCGCCCGTCTCACGAGCCAGATCTCGCTCCCCGGCCGCTACCTCGTCTACGTGCCCAACGGTTCGATGAACGGCATCTCGCGCAAGCTCCCGGACACCGAGCGCGCCCGCCTGAAGAAGATCCTCAAGGAGGTGCTGCCCGAGAACGTGGGCGTCATCGTCCGGACCGCGGCCGAGGGCGCCACGGAGGAGCAGCTGACCGTCGACGTCGAGCGCCTGACCGCGCAGTGGACGGCTCTCAGCGCGAAGGCCGCGAGCGGGCAGGCTCCCGCTCTCCTGCACAGCGAGCCGGACCTGCTGATCAAGATCGTCCGCGACGTCTTCAACGAGGACTTCGAGAAGATGGTCATCGCCGGCGACGACGCCCGCGAGACCATCGAGCTCTACCTCAGCCAGGTCGCCCCCGATCTGCTCGAGCGCGTCGAGGTCTACACGGGTGAGAAGGACGCGTTCGACGAGTTCCGCATCACGGAGCAGATCGAGAAGGCGCTGGAGCGCAAGGTGTGGCTGCCCAGCGGCGGCTCGCTCGTGATCGACCGCACCGAGGCGATGACGGTGGTCGACGTCAACACCGGCAAGTTCGTCGGCTCGGGCGGGAACCTCGAGGAGACGGTCACGAAGAACAACCTGGAGGCGGCCGAGGAGATCGTCCGCCAGCTGCGCCTGCGCGACATCGGCGGCATCATCGTCGTCGACTTCATCGACATGGTGCTCGAGTCCAACCGCGACCTCGTGCTCCGCCGCCTGGTCGAGTGCCTGAGCCGCGACCGGACGAAGCACCAGGTCGCCGAGGTCACCTCGCTCGGCCTCGTGCAGATGACCCGCAAGAAGCTGGGCCTGGGCCTGCTCGAGACCTTCAGCGAGAACTGCGAGATCTGCGCCGGGCGCGGCGTCATCGTCCACCACGACCCCGTGCTCAAGCACCGGTCGACCGCCGCTCCGCAGCAGGAGCAGCGCCGCCGGGGCAAGGGCGGCGAGCAGCAGCCCGCCGCCTCCGGGCGCTCGAACGGCGGGCAGAACGGGCAGGGCGCGCCGGCGACCAAGCCGGTCAGCACCCACGCCATCACGGACGACGCGAAGAACGCGCTCGCGCAGATCGCCGCCAGCACCATCCACCCCCAGGCCGTGCGCCAGGCGGCGGAGGAGGCGGCCGCGCTGGTCGAGGACGCCGCCGAGACCGTCGAGGCCATGGCGCCGGAGGAGTCCGCCACGGCACCCGAGGAGCAGCCGTCCGAGCCGAGCCGTCGCGGCGAGCGTCCCGCCCGGGGCGAGCGCCGTCGTCGCAGCCGCGACCGCGAGCCGCGCCAGGAGGCCGCCGAGACGGCGGCCGTCGAGTCGGCTCCCGTCGAGACCCCGGTCGAGAAGGAGATCGAGCCGGCCGCTGCCGCGCCGATCCTCGACATCCCGATCGCGCCGGTCACGCCTCCGCGCCGCGTCCGCAGCGAGGTCGCCGAGCACCTGCTCGACTCCGTGCTCGACGCTCTGCCGGCCCCGAAGCAGCCCGGCCAGGGCCGTGCGAAGAGCCGGCGCGTCACGACGGCCGCGCTCACCGGAGTCGCGGTCATCCCCGAGCAGACCCCGCGCCGCGCCGACCAGTAGCGCGACCCGGTGTCAGGAGGGCCCGGTGCCCGGCGAGAGCCGGCGCCGGGCCCTCTCGGCGTCCCGGTCGCGCCCGCGGACGCGGAGCCCGCTCCGCCTCAGCCGCTCGACCAGCTCCCGCGCGCCGACGGGGACCGCGCCCGCGGCGACGAGCTCGTCGATCCGCTCCTCGGGCACGTCGTAGTGGTCCAGGTCGAAGCCGCGCTCGGGCACGCCGAGACGGCGCGCGAAGTCGTGGAGCTCCTCGAGCGAGACGTCGCTCACGAGGTGCGCCCACAGCCGGCCGTGCGCCGGCCAGCGCGCGGCGTCGACGAGGATGGCCATTCCCCGATCGTAGGCGGCGCGCCGTCCGTCCACGCGCCTCCTCCTCGACTATCGTGACGGGGTCGCCGGTCGGGTGGACACGGCTTCGCAGTCGTGTGCGTTTGACCGTGGAGCGCGGATCCCGTACTCTTGACCGTTGGTGTGGCGCGATCCATGTGCTCACGCAGATTTCCGTTGTCGCTCCGCCCCTCACGGGGCGCGGGCCGCGGTGCCGGTTCCCTCGTGTCGTGAGGAGACGGGTAAGAACCGGAAGACCGGGGCTCAGCCCCGTCCCTACAAGCCCCGGACGAGGCCTCCGCTCCGTCCAGACGAGAAACAGGTACGAGAAGTGGTTTACGCAGTTGTGCGCGCCGGCGGTCGGCAGGAGAAGGTCGAGGTCGGCACCATCGTGACGATGGACCGCGTCAAGGCCGACGAGAACGGCACCGTGCAGCTTCCTGCCGTGCTGCTCGTCGACGGTGAGTCGATCACCTCGGACGCGGCGACCCTCGCGGGCGTCACCGTCACCGCCGAGGTGCTCGAGGACCTCCGTGGTCCGAAGATCATCATCCAGAAGTTCAAGAACAAGACCGGTTACAAGAAGCGCCAGGGGCACCGTCAGGACCTCACGCGCGTCAAGGTCACTGGCATCAAGTAGTCCTGCAAAGGAATTGAGCTGACCTGCGGAGCGAGCCATCGCCCTGCAGGGCAACAGCACGGGGCTGCGGCCCCCCGGTCTCGAGGAGATGAGAAATGGCACACAAGAAGGGCGCGAGCTCCACTCGCAATGGTCGCGACTCGAACGCGCAGCGTCTCGGCGTCAAGCGCTTCGGCGGCCAGGTCGTGAACGCGGGCGAGATCATCGTCCGCCAGCGCGGCACCCACTTCCACCCCGGCGCGAACGTCGGACGCGGTGGCGACGACACCCTGTTCGCCCTCTCGGCGGGCGCTGTCGAGTTCGGCAGCAAGGGCGGCCGCAAGGTCGTCAACATCGTGGCGGCCGCCCAGTAGGGTCGACCTCCTCGGCCGCACAGGCACAGGACGCAAGGGGCGGGCTTCGGCTCGCCCCTTGCGCGTTTACCGGGGCACAGCCCCCCGGCGCCGGCATCCCGGCGCCGCACGCACTCACGGACGGATTCACACCATGGTCACCTTCGTCGACAACGTCACGCTGCATCTGCGTGCCGGCCACGGCGGCAACGGCTGCGTCTCCGTCCGTCGCGAGAAGTTCAAGCCGCTCGCCGGCCCCGACGGCGGCAACGGCGGGCACGGGGGCGACATCGTCCTCGTCGCCGACCCGCAGACGACGACGCTGCTCGCCTACCACCGCCACCCGCACCGCAGCTCCGAGAACGGCGGTCCCGGCATGGGCGACCACCGCGCGGGCGGGAACGGCGAGCTCATGGAGCTCCCCGTCCCGGTCGGCACGGTCGTCAAGTCGCCCGACGGCGACCAGTTGATCGACATGGACGAGCCGGGCCTCCGGTTCGTCATCGCTCCGGGCGGGCAGGGCGGGCTCGGCAACGCCTCGCTCGCCACCACGAAGCGCAAGGCGCCCGGCTTCGCGCTGCTCGGCACGCCGGGCTGGGAGGGCGACGTCGTCCTCGAGCTGAAGACCGTCGCGGATGTCGCGCTCGTCGGGTTCCCCTCGGCGGGCAAGTCGAGCCTCGTCGCGGCGATCTCGGCGGCCAAGCCGAAGATCGCGGACTACCCGTTCACGACCCTCGCGCCCAACCTCGGCGTCGTGCAGGCGGGGGAGTCGCGGTTCACCGTCGCCGACGTGCCCGGTCTCATCGAGGGCGCGAGCGAGGGCAAGGGCCTGGGCCTGGAGTTCCTCCGCCACGTCGAGCGCTGCACCGCGCTCGTCCACGTGCTCGACTGCGCCACGCTCGAGCCCGGCCGCGACCCGCTGACCGACCTCGACATCATCCTCGGCGAGCTGGCGGCGTACCCCGTCGGCGACGGACAGGTGCCGCTGATCGAGCGCCCGCAGCTGATCGCGCTCAACAAGGTCGACGTGCCCGAGGCCCAGGAACTGGCCGACTTCGTCCGGGCCGACCTCGAGGGCCGCGGCTACCGCGTGTTCGAGATCTCGACGGTCAGCCACTCGGGACTCCGCCAGCTGACGTTCGCCCTCGCCGAGATCGTCGAGAAGCACCGCCTCGAGCTCGCCGCCGTGCCGCGGGTGGAGCGCATCACCATCCGCCCCCGCGCCGTGGACGAGAAGGACTTCGAGATCCGGGTCGAGGGCGGCTCGTACGGCAACGTGTACCGGGTCCTGGGCACCAAGCCCGTGCGCTGGGTCGCGCAGACCGACTTCACGAACGACGAGGCCGTCGGCTTCCTCGCCGACCGCCTGGCCAAGCTCGGAGTCGAGAACGGCCTGTTCTCGGCCGGAGCGGTCGCCGGCTCCACCGTCGTCATCGGCCCCGGCGACGGCGTCGTCTTCGACTGGGAGCCGACCCTCACCTCGACGGCCGAGCTCATCACCGCGCCCCGCGGAACGGACCTCCGCCTCGAGGACAACCGGCGCAAGACCCGCAACGAGCGTCGCGAGGACTACTTCGAGCGGATGGACGCCAAGGCCGAGGCCCGCGCGGAGCTCGAGCGCGAGCGCCAGGGCGGCGTCTGGCGCGTCGCCGACGAGGGCGACGGCACGGAGGCCGGCGAGGAGAGCTGACTCCCGCCGCCGGGGTCGTCTGCCTCTACACTGGCTGGATGCCGCAGACGACCCCCGACAGCAGTGCGCTGACCGAGCGGTTCGCCGCTTCCCGCGTCGCGTCGCGCTCCCTCCGCAGTGCGACCACCGACCTCAAGAACCGGGCTCTGCTCGCCATCGCCGACGCGGTGCGCTCGAGCGCCGAGCGCGTCGTCCCGGCGAACGAGCTCGACCTCCAGCGGGGTCGCGAGAGCGGCATGAGCGCGGGCCTGCAGGACCGCCTCCGCCTCGATGCGGCGCGCCTGGGGTCCCTCGCCGACGCCGTCGTCGCGGTCGTCGGGCTCACCGATCCGGTCGGGCAGACGGTGCGGGGATCGAACCTGCCCAACGGCGCCTCCCTCACCCAGGTGCGGGTCCCGTTCGGCGTGGTCGGAGCGATCTACGAGGCGCGCCCGAACGTCACCATCGACATCGCGGCGCTCGCCCTCAAGAGCGGGAACGCCGTGATCCTGCGCGGAGGCACGGCCGCGGAGAACACGAACCGCGTCCTGGTGGAGCTGCTGCAGGAGGCCGTCGCCTCCGTCGGCCTGCCCGCCGAGCTGGTGCAGACGGTCGACGACCACGGCCGCGAGGGCGCGAAGGCCCTCATGCGAGCGCGCGGCTACGTCGACGTCCTGGTGCCGCGAGGGAGCGCGGGCCTCATCGAGTCGGTCGTGACGGAGTCGACGGTCCCCGTGATCGAGACGGGCGCCGGAGTCGTCCACGTCTTCCTCGACGCCAGTGCCGACGAGCAGTGGGCCGTGGACATCGTCCACAACGCCAAGGTGCAGCGTCCGAGCACCTGCAACGCCCTCGAGACCCTCCTCGTCCACCGCGACGCAGCCGAGCGCCTCCTCCCGCCCGTCCTCGGCCGGCTCGCGGAAGCGGGAGTGACCGTGCACGGCGACGAGCGCGTCGCGGCGCTCTGGCCCGACGCGGTGCCCGCCACCGATGAGGACTGGTCCGCGGAGTACTACTCGCTCGACGTCGCCGTCGCTATCGTCGACGACCTCGACGCCGCGATGGCCCACATCGACCGGTACTCCACCCACCACACCGAGTCGATCGTGACGAACGACCTCCGGAGCGCCGAGCGCTTCCTCGCCGAGGTCGACTCCGCGGTCGTGATGGTCAACGCCTCCACCCGCTTCACCGACGGCGGGGAGTTCGGGTTCGGCGCCGAGGTCGGCATCTCGACGCAGAAGCTGCACGCTCGGGGCCCCATGGGCCTTCCCGAGCTGACCAGCACGAAGTGGCTGCTGCGCGGCGCGGGACAGGTCCGCGCCTAGCGCCCGGACCGGCGATCCGCCGTCGAGCGGCGTCCGGGTAGACTCGTCGGAGCCCCGCCGGGGCGACCACGACCTCCAAGGAGCACTGCATGTCCCTCGCGACGACCGTCCTCGCCGAAGCAGCGGCCCACACGGAGCTGCCGTTCCCCCCGATCGTCTTCGGCCTGATCGCCGCCGTCGCCTTCACGGCCCTCGGCTTCGTCACCTGGAGCTACCGGGACGTGGCGAACCGCCACTCGCACAAGACCGGTGCCGGCTCCCACGACCAGCACGGTCACGGACACTAGGCGGGGAGCCGAGCGATCGTGACGTCCGCCGCGAGCGGAGGCCCGCGGCGTCCGCGCATCGGCGTGATGGGCGGCACCTTCGACCCGATCCACCACGGTCACCTGGTCGCCGCCTCCGAGGTGGCCCAGTCGTTCGACCTGGACGAGGTCGTCTTCGTGCCCACCGGCCAGCCGTGGCACAAGAAGACGGTGACCTCCGCCGAGCACCGGTACCTGATGACGGTGATCGCGACGGCGTCGAACCCGCGCTTCACCGTCAGCCGCGTCGACGTGGACCGGATCGGCACGACCTACACGATCGACACCCTGCGGGACATCCACGCCGCGCACCCCGACGCCGAGCTGTTCTTCATCACCGGCGCGGACGCGGTCGCTCAGATCCTGAGCTGGAAGGACTACGACGAGCTGTGGGAGCTGGCCCACTTCGTCGCCGTCAGCCGGCCGGGGCACGTCCTCAACGTTTCGGGATTGCCGGCCCAGGACGTATCCTTGTTGGAGATTCCGGCACTGGCGATCTCCTCGACCGACTGTCGGAGCCGCGTCAACCGGGGTCATCCGGTCTGGTACCTGGTTCCCGACGGTGTCGTCCAGTACATCTCGAAGCACCACCTGTATCGGAGCACGTCATGACAGTTCAGCCCGAGGAGAAGCCGCTCACCCGGCGCGAGATCCGCGAGCGCGAGAGGCGCGAGGCCGGTGCGGCCACGACCGCCGCCGTTCCGACGACGTCCCGCCGGGCTGCCACCGCGACCGCCACCACCGCCGGCGATATGCCGGTGCTGACCCCCACCCAGGCCCTGCGGATCACCCCCGTCGAGCCGAGCCCCGCGAGCGAGCCCGACCTGCGCACCTCCTCGATGGAGATCGTCGCCACCGAGAACGCCACGGGCCGCCAGCTGACCCGTCGGGAGCTGCGCGCACTGCTGGCGCAGCAGCAGGCGGAGAAGGTCGCCGCCGCACCGGAGGCGGAGCCGCCCGCCGACGAGGAGCGGTCCGACGACGAGCGCTCCGACGACGTCGAGGGCGCCCTCGAGCGCGCCTCGGCGCTCCCGCCGACCGGGGCGGTCCCCGTGATCGAGGCGGCCGACGAGTCCCGTGATGCGGAGCCGGTGCCCGAGGGCGCAGCGGAGCAGGAGCCGGAGGGCGACGAGGACGTCGTCACCGAGGACGCCCCCGAGGCGTCCGAGGAGGAGGCGGACGAGTCCGCCACCGATGCGACCGCGGACGCCGACGCGGCCGAGGTGCACGAGGCCGAGATCGAGAGCTCCTCCTCCGACGACGAGACGCCGTCCGCGGACGCCTCCGACGAGCGGGACGCGGACGACGAGCAGCCGACGGCCGGCGAGCAGCCCGAGCAGCCGCACCTGAACACCGCGCTCTTCGCGTCGGTGGGCGGATCCCTCGACATCTCCGACGAGAAGGCCACCGAGATCACCGGGAGCTTCGAGCCGCCGATCGAGCACCTCGCCATCACCGAGGAGCTCGACAGCAAGTCGAAGGAGGAGGTGGACGCCTCGTTCGACTCCCTCATCGCGAGCGGAGTCGCCGCCACCGGTGCCGTCACCACCACCAACGCGCTGATCCTGCCGACCACGGGCCCCGGCGCGACCGTCGGCACGGACACGGGGGAGATCCTCGTCACCGGCTCGTTCGACCTCCCGCGCAGCCTCGGCTCCACGGGCCAGCACCCGAACCTCTACGACTCGCCCGATGTGGACCGCTATGTCGACCGCATCGACCGCGAGCAGCCCGCCGGCGAGTCCGAGCCGGTCCGGGCGTCCAGCGCCGTCTCCACGCACGCCGCCGGCACCTCGATGATCGCGCCGCAGAAGCGCGCCGGCGTGAGCGTCCCGGTGGTCCTCGCGATCACCGCGGCCGTCCTGCTGGTCGGCGCGATCGCGCTGTTCATCGGCGGCTTCGTGCTCAACATCTTCTGATCTCCACCACCGACACTGAAGGCTTCATGACTGCGACCGATTCCGCCCGCGCCCTGCTCCAGCTCGCGGCCACCGCCGCCGACTCCAAGGGCGGTGAGGACCTCGTCGCCCTCGACGTCTCGGGTCCGCTGCCGCTGGTCGACATCTTCCTCCTCGCCACCGGCCGCTCCGAGCGCAACGTGGTCGCGATCGCGAACGAGGTGGAGGACCGCCTGAACGACTCCGGCGCCAAGCTGCTGCGCCGCGAGGGCCGTGCGGAGGGCCGCTGGATCCTCCTCGACTTCGGCGACCTCGTCGTGCACGTCTTCCACGAGGAGGACCGCATGTACTACTCGCTCGAGCGCCTCTGGAAGGACTGCCCAACGGTGCCGTTCACCCTCGAGCAGCCTGTCGCCGTCGACTCGTCGACGTCCTCGAACTGACGAACACGCCCGGCGACAGCGCTCGATTTCACTTCACGCGAATCGTGTTGTAGTTTATTCGAGTTGCTTCCGCCGGGCGGAGACAGCGCAGGACAGCACGAAGCAAGACAGAACAGAACATGGGTCCGTGGCGCAGCTGGTAGCGCACCTGCATGGCATGCAGGGGGTCAGGGGTTCGAATCCCCTCGGATCCACCGAACAGGTCCGCACTCCTCCGGGAGTGCGGACCTTCGTCGTTCCCGGCGATACAGGGTCTGGCGTCGTCCTGTCCGGCGCCGTCCTGTCCGGCTCAGGCCGGTCAGGCCAGCCAGGACCGTGCCCGTCCGGCCACCGGGTCCCCCTGCTGGTCACGCACGGGTCGGCCCGACCGGCTCCACATGGCCGCCGCATCCGGCGAGGAATCCGGAGAGCTCGCCCCAGGCGTCCTCCCCGATCGTGGTGCCCGGGCGCCGTGCGAGATCGGCCAGAGCGTCCGTCAGCTCGTCGACTCCCGTCAGGATCCTCGTCCGTGCCGCTCCCGTGCCCTGCCATCCGGGCGCGTACGTCCTGACGTCGGGGTGGCTGTAGAGCACGGCCGTCTCGAACCACGGCGTGGGCAGACCGTTCAGGGCCAGGTGCTCCTTGAGCCTCGCGGCCTGGATCCGGACCTGCCGGGCGGGGACGTGCTGCTCGACATGCGTGCGCACCGTCCACCGCGACACCGTCCCCGGTGCGATCTGAACCGCGAAGGCCTCGGGCAGGGCGTCCTCGTCGAGGAGGACGCCGTAGGAGGGGTGGACGGTACCGGGTCGCACGCCGTCGAAGACGCCCCCCTGCCAGTACTTGGCCTCGATGATGAGCGCGCCGTGCCGGGTGAGCAGCAGATGGTCGATCTGCGCGAGGAAGCGGCGCGTCGTGCGCGCCTCGACCGGTACGAAGACGACGTTCGTGGCGAGGACGCCGGACAGCCCCGCCGAGGCGCACGCCTCCCGGATCAGGGTGTGCGAGACGGCCTCGCTGCTCCAGGTCCTGGCGAGCGCGTCACGGGTCTGCTCGACCTCCTCCTGCGCCGTCTCGAGCTCGGTCCGACTGAGGTCGCGCTCGGCGTCGCGCGCGCGCGTCAATGCCTTGAGCGCCGCCTCGTGGCTCCGGTCGCGCTCGGCGATCGTGCGCTGGTGCTCCTCCGAGGCCTCCTCCGCGGCTTGCTCCGCCGCCGCTCTCGCCGCAGTGCGCCGTCGGCGGCCGGCGACGACCGTGATGAGAAGGGCCAGGAGCAGGGCGGCCGCGACGGCCCAGGGGAGGTACTCGTTCATGGTCCCCAGGCAAGCACGGACCACCGACCGTGCGCCGCGACGGCTCCCGATCGCGCCGCTCGGCGGACCGGCCGCGGTGCGCTCGCTCGTGCCCTGTCCGGACGTCTTCGTCGGCGTCCGCCTGCGCGCGCGGTGGAGACGCCGACCCTGCGCCGGCCGATCGCGCAGGCGGAGCCCTACCGCCGCCTGGCGGACGCGATGCGCGACCAGCACGAGGTCCGGCTGACCGGCGTCGAGGGCACGCTGCTGGGCCCCGTCGGCCCGCAGCCGTTCCAGGGGATCAGCGTCGCCGGCCTGCACACGCACGTCGTCGACACCACCGGCGGGACCGGCGGCCACGTGCTCGCCGCCTCCGGAGTCGCGGGCCTGCTCGAGATCGAGCAGCACGGCGGCATCACCGTCCGCCTGCCGGAGTCGGACGACCCGCCGCGAGCCGACCTGGACGCGGCGGCCAGCGCCGAGATCCGCGCCGTGGAGACCGACCAGCCGCCCTGAGCGGCCCTACCCTGGACGCATGCCCTCACTGCGCGACGTCCATGCCGTCATCGACCGTCTCTGGCCGGAGGCGGCCGCCGAGAGCTGGGACGCGCCCGGCCTGGTCACCGGCGACCCCGACGCCGCGGTGGAGCGGATCCTGCTCACGGTCGACGTGGTCTCCGACACCGTCGCGGAGGCCGTCGACGGCGGATACCAGCTCCTGGTCGCGCACCACCCGCTGCTGCTGCGCGGCGTCACCTCGATCGCCGAGGACGGCTACAAGGGCCGCCTGCTCGCGGACCTCATCCGGGGCGGCTGCGCACTGATCTCGGCCCACACGAACGCCGACATCGTCGCGGACGGGGTCTCGGACGTGATCGCCACCCGCCTCGGCCTGACCGGCGCGACTCCGCTCGTCCCGGGCGCCGACCCGTCGGTCGGGCTCGGCCGAGTGGGGGACCTGCCCGAGGAGGTGACGCTCGGACGCCTGGCCGGAGCCGTGGCCGAGCTCCTGCCGGCCACCGCAGGGGGAGTGCGGGCCGCGGGCGCCTACGAGACGCCCGTGCGCCGCGTGTCGCTCTGCGGGGGAGCGGGGGACTCGCTCCTGGACGCCCCCGCCGTCCGCACGAGCGACGTCTTCATCACCGCCGACCTCCGGCACCACCCGGCGTCCGAGGCGCGCGAGAAGGCCCTGCACGGCACCGGCCCCGCCCTCATCGACGTCTCGCACTGGGCGAGCGAGTGGCTGTGGCTCGACGTCGCCGCGACCGCGCTGCGGGAGGCCCTGCCCACGGTCACCGTCGAGGTGAGCGAGACCCGCACCGACCCGTGGGATTTCGCGATCGTGCACTGACCCGCCGCGGGCACGGGAGAATGGACGCGGCGCGCCCGTACTGCGCGCCGGGAACGAGGACCGCCACGTGAAAGCCAGCCCCGCACACCAGCGCGAACTCCTGACTCTGGCGAGTCTGGACACGAGGGGCGCGCAGCTGCGCCACGCCCTCGCGACGCTCCCGCAGATCGCGCGGATCCAGGCGATGCAGGCCCGCGACAACGAGACCCGCCGCTCCCTCGCCGAGCGCACAGGGCGCCTCGAGGACGTGCGCACCGAGCTCGGGCGCATCGAGTCCGACGTCAGCGTGGTCGAGAAGCGGCTCACCCGCGATCGCGACCGCCTGCAGACCGCATCCGCGGCCAAGGACATCGCCGCGCTCGAGAGCGAGATCACCTCCCTCGTGAAGCGACGGGGAGACCTCGAGGATATCGAGCTGACCCTGATGGAGCGGATCGAGGGCATCGAGTCCGAGGTCGCCGCGGCTCAGGCCGAGCGCGACGAGGTCGTCGCCTCGCTCGGGACCCTCGCCGAGGAGCGCGACGCGCAGGCCGAGAAGCTCCGCGACAAGCAGGAGGCGCTCGCCCGGGACCGCGCCGACCTGGTGACGACGCTTCCGGAGGACCTGGTCGAGCTGTACGAGAAGCAGCGCGCCCGCTACGGGGTCGGCGCGGCCCTCCTCCGTGGGAAGGTGTCGGAGGGGAGCGGCGTGGCCCTCACCGAGTCGGACCTCTCCTGGATCCGCGCCTCCGCTCCCGACGAGGTCGTCCTCTGCCCCGACAGCGGCTGCATCCTGGTGCGCGGCGAGGAGTCCACCCTCGCCTGAGCCGTACACTGGACGGGCGAACGGGCCGGCAAGACGGTCGCGTCACCGCGGCGAGAGCCGTGGTGCCGAGGAACGTCCGGGCTCCGCAGAGCAGGGCGGTGGGCAACACCCACCCGGGGCGACCCGCGAGACAGTGCCACAGAGAACAGACCGCCGTCGGCTCCGGCCGGCGGTAAGGGTGAAACGGTGGTGTAAGAGACCACCAGGGGCCGGAGTGATCCGGTCCGCTCGGTAAACCTCGCCCGGAGCAAGGTCAGACAGAGGACGATGCGGCTGCTCGTCGGGTCCTCGGGTAGACCGCTGGAGGGTCACGGCGACGTGGCTCCGAGAGAGATGGCCGTCCAGCGCCCGCCGAGAGGCGCGGCGTGAACAGAACCCGGCGTATCAGCCGACCCCTTCGCCACGAGATGCCCCGCCCCGGCGGGGCATCTCGTGTCTCCGCCGGTCGCCGAGCTCGCGCTCCCGCCCGCAGGCAGCGCGACGGCCTGCCGTGGCGGTTCCGGGGTCTCGATACATCCTTGCGCGGCTACTCGTCAAGACTGGCGCAGTCCATCTCTCGCGCTGCCTCCTGCGGACGACGCGGCGCAGCACGACGTCCGGCAGGCGACGGTCCCGGAGGACGGTCCTGAGACGCCGCTGCGGATCGACGCCGAGGACCAGGTGCCCCCGCCCCCGTCCTGGCTCACCGCGACCGCTGAACCCTGAAAGTCTGATCACGTCCGTCCGCCATGGCGCCACGCACCAGGCGAACCGGCGAAACGCGTGCCAGCGTTTCGCCGTAGCCGTCCGCACCCCGCTCCCCGGATCGCGTCACCTCCCGAGGCCGACCGCGCCTCGGCGGGCGGGGACCGCCGAGGAAAAAGACTCAGCCCCGCCCTGCGAGTGCGGCCGCGCCGAGGATGCCGGCGTTGTTGCGGAGCGCCGCCGGGATGATCGGGGTGCGCAGGTCGAGCAGCGGGAGGAACTCGTCGTGGTGCTTGGAGATGCCGCCGCCGACGATGAAGAGATCGGGCCAGAGCAGCGCCTCGAGGTGGGAGTAGTAGCGCTGCAGGCGCTTCGCCCAGTGCTTGTAGTCGAGGTCGTCGCGCTCCTTGGCGGCGAACGAGGCCTTCTTCTCGTAGTCGCCGCCGTGGATCTCGAGGTGGCCGAGCTCGGCGTTGGGGATGAGGATCCCGTCGTGGATCTGCGCCGTCCCGATGCCGGTGCCGAGGGTGGTCATGATGACCAGGCCCTTCTTGTCCTTCGCCGCTCCGAAGCGCGACTCGGCGTAGCCCGCCGCGTCGGCGTCGTTGACGAAGAAGATGTTCCTGCCGATCGCGTCCTCGAAGAGCTTCTCGGCCTCGAGGCCGATCCACTCGTCCGACACGTTCGCCGCCGACATCGTCCGTCCGTGGACGACGACGGCGGGGAAGCAGATGCCGACCGGGGTGTCCGAGGGCAGGTCCGGGATCTTCTCGAGGATCTGCTGGACGGTGGCGACGATGTCCTTCGGCGTGCCTCCCGGGGGAGTGGCGAGCTTCATCCGGTCGCTGAGCAGGGTGCCCGCGGCCAGGTCCACCGAGGCCCCCTTGATGCCCGTTCCCCCGATGTCGATCCCGATGGCGGTCGCCGCAGCAGTCATAGCGGCCATGCTAGCGAAGGGCGGGGGTGCGGACCGACGCGGGCTGCGGCGTAGGATCGCGGCATGGCTGACGGCGACGCGAACTCCTGGTGGTACAACCTCAAGGCCGGCACGGTGGAGCAGGGATTCGTGTCCCCCTCCGTCGACCGGGTGGGACCCTTCTCCTCTCGCGAGGAGGCGGAGCACGCCCTCGAGCGGCTGCACGAGAACAGCCGCAAGTGGGCCGAGGAGGACGCCGCCGAGGACCGCTGACGGCGGTTACTCGTAGCTGTGCTCGGCGCCGGGGTAGGCGCCGGACTCCACGTCGTCCCGGAACGCGGTGACCGCTCCGGTGAGCACGCCGCGCAGATCCGCGTACTGCTTCACGAAGCGGGGGATGCGGCCGGTGGTGAATCCGGCGAAGTCCGTCCACACGAGCAGCTGTCCGTCGACGTGCGGTCCCGCTCCGACTCCGATCGTCGGGATGCGCAGCTCCTCCGTCACCTGATGTGCCGCGTCCGCGGGCACCATCTCGAGGACGACGGCGAACGCCCCGGCCTCCTGGACGGCGCGCGCGTCGGCGAGCAGCTGCTCGATGCCCTCGCCGCGCCCCTGGACCATGTGACCGCCGAGCCCGTGCTCGCTCTGCGGCGTGAAGCCGATGTGCGCCATCACGGGGATGCCCGCCTCGACGATGCGCCGGATCTGCTCGGCGGAGCGGACTCCGCCCTCGAGCTTCACCGCGTGCGCGTGCGTCTCCTTCATGAAGCGGAACGCCGTGTGCAGCGCGTCGTCGGCACCCGACTCGTAGGAGCCGAAGGGCATGTCGGCGACGACGAAGGCGCGCTCGACGGCTCCGGCGACGGCGCGCGCCAGCGGGATGAGCTCGTCGACGGTGACGGGCAGAGTGGTGTCGTAGCCGAGCACCGTGTTGCCGGCGGAGTCGCCCACGAGGAGGAAGTCGATCCCGGCGTCGTCGAAGATCTTCGCCGTCAGCTGGTCGTAGCTGGTCAGCCCGGTGATGCGGACACCGGAGTCCTTCGCGTTCTGGAAGTGGCGGGTTCGAACGCGTTTCACGGGCTGCGCTGACATGGGCGCCAGTCTACGGCGCACCTCGCGCGCCCCGCGGGCCCCGGTCGGAGGCAGTAGCCTGAGGGTCGAAACAGGAGGGGTCTGGATGGACAAGCAACGGGACTTCGTTCTTCGCACCATTGAAGAGCGAGGGATCAAATTCGTTCGCCTCTGGTTCACCGACGTCGTCGGCACGCTGAAGTCGGTCGCGATCGCGCCGGCCGAGGTGGAGGGCGCGTTCGCGGAGGGGCTCGGCTTCGACGGCTCCGCCATCGAGGGCCTCACCCGCTCCTTCGAGGCCGACGTCCTCGCGCATCCGGACCCGTCGACCTTCCAGATCCTCCCGTGGCGCGGAGAGATCGACCCGACGGCGCGGATGTTCTGCGACATCACGACGCCCGACGGCCAGCCCGCCGTCGCCGACCCGCGCAACGTGCTCAAGCGCACGCTGGCGAAGGCGGCCGAGCGCGGGTTCACCTTCTACACGCACCCCGAGATCGAGTTCTACCTCCTCAAGTCGTCGTCCTTCGGCGCCGAGGGTCCGGAGCCGGTCGACTCCGCCGGGTACTTCGACAACGTCCCCGGAGGCACGGCGCACGACTTCCGCCGCCGCTCCGTGCGCATGCTGGAGGATCTGGGCATCTCGGTCGAGTTCAGCCACCACGAGGCGGGCCCCGGCCAGAACGAGATCGACCTCCGCTACGCGGACGCGCTCACCACGGCCGACAACATCATGACCTTCCGCACCGTGATCAAGGAGGTGGCGATCGAGCAGGGCGTCTACGCGACGTTCATGCCGAAGCCGCTCTCCGGGCACCCCGGCTCGGGCATGCACACGCATCTCTCGCTCTTCGAGGGCGACGTGAACGTGTTCTACGAGCAGGGCGCCCAGTACCAGCTCTCGAAGCTCGGCCGTCAGTTCATCGCGGGCCTGCTCAAGCACGCCCCCGAGATCACCGCCGTGACGAACCAGTTCGTCAACTCCTACAAGCGGCTCTGGGGCGGCGACGAGGCGCCCAGCTACGTCTCGTGGGGCCACAACAACCGGTCCGCCCTCGTGCGCGTTCCGCTCTACAAGCCCAACAAGGGGCAGTCGTCGCGCATCGAGTACCGGGCGCTGGACTCCGCGGCGAACCCCTACCTGGCGTACTCGCTGCTCCTGGCGGCCGGGCTCAAGGGCATCGAGGAGGGCTACGAGCTCCCGGCCGAGGCCGAGGACAACGTGTGGGCCCTCTCGGACGCGGAGCGCCGGGCGCTCGGCTACGGCGCTCTGCCCGCCAGCCTCGACCGCGCCATCTCGCTGATGGAGGAGTCCGAGCTCGTGGCCGAGACGCTGGGCGAGCAGGTGTTCAACTTCGTGCTGCTCAACAAGCGGAAGGATTGGGCCGAGTACCGCGCCCAGGTCACGCCGTACGAGCTGCGCAGCAATCTCGAGATGCTCTGACGCCTCGGCCATGCCCCGTGAACGCTCCCTCCGCGATGTCGCACGCCTCGGCTTCGCCGCGCTCGGCGAGACCGGGGCGCGGCTGGCCGAGGCGGAGGAGCTCGCCGGGCGGCAGCTCGAGTCGGTGCTGCCCTCCTTCGCCCGGGTGGCGGACCCGGACGAGGCGCTGCTCGCTCTGATCGACCTGCTGCGGCGGCACCGCGACCGGATGGACGCGGTCCTCGCCGACGACGAGGCCCTGACCCGGCTGCTTCTGGTGGTGGGGGCCTCCTCCGGCCTCGCCGACTTCCTCCAGCGCCGGCCCGACGAGCTGGCCAGCGTGCTCGAGCCGGTGCGCACGCTCCCCGGGCGCGCCGAGATGAAGGCCGAGCTGCTCGAGTCGGTCGGCGCCGTCGACGGCTTCTCGTCGCTCCGGGAGGAGGCGGGCTGGACGGCGCTGCGCGTGCGGTACCGCCGCCTCCTCACCAGGATCGTCGTCCACGACCTGAGCCAGGCCGACCCCGTCGCGGCGATCGACCGGGTGACGAGGGCGCTGGCCGACCTCGCCGGAGCCGCGCTGGAGGCGTCCCTCGCCGTGGCGCGGACCGAGCTGGTCGAGGGCACGGGCCCGGGTCGTTTCGGCCGCGACGAGGTCGCCGCCACCCGCTTCGCCGTCATCGGCATGGGCAAGGCGGGAGCGTCCGAGCTCAACTACGTCAGCGACGTCGACGTGATCTTCGTCGCCGAGGGCGACCCGGAGAAGGAGCTGACGAACGCCCGTGCGATCGACGTGGCCACCCGGCTCGCCGTGCTCCTCATGCGCGGGACCTCCGCGCTGGCGATGGAGCCGGAGCTCTGGGAGGTCGACCCGAACCTGCGCCCGGAGGGCAAGCAGGGCGCGCTCGTGCGCACCCTCGAGTCGCACATCACCTACTACGACCGGTGGGCGAAGAGCTGGGAGTTCCAGGCGCTGCTCAAGGCGCGCCCGCTCGCCGGCGACCAGGAGCTGGGGCGGGCGTACGTCGACGCGGTCGCGCCCAAGGTCTGGTCGAGCGCCTCCCGCGAGAACTTCGTCGAGTCGGTGCAGCGGATGCGGGAGCGGGTCACCGAGAACATCCCGCAGAACGACGTCCACTACCAGATCAAGCTCGGTCCCGGCGGACTGCGCGACATCGAGTTCACGGTGCAGCTGCTCCAGCTCGTCCACGGGCAGACCGACGACGAGATCCGCATGCCCGGGACTCTGCTCGCCCTGGGCGCCCTCGCCGACCGCGGGTACATCGGCCGCTCCGCCGCGGAGGAGTTCGCGCAGGACTACCGAGCACTCCGGCTGCTCGAGCACCGCCTCCAGCTGCGGCGCCTGCGACGCACGCACCTGATGCCGCGGGACGAGCACGAGCTGCGGACCCTCGCCCGCTCCAGCGGGCTCGCCCGCACGGCGGAGGAGCTGCTGAGCGTCTGGAACGGGATCAAGCACCGCGTCCGGGGCCTGCACGAGCGCCTGTTCTACCGTCCGCTGCTCTCCGCGGTCGCCGCGCTCTCCGACGGCGGCGCCGAGCTGTCCACCGGCCAGGCGGAGGCGCGCCTCGCCGCCATCGGCTTCGCGGACGCCCGCGGGGCGCTCGGCCACATCGCCGCGATGACCTCGGGCGTCTCGCGCCGCGCGAGCATCCAGCGCCACCTCGTGCCGGTGATGCTGCAGTGGTTCGCCGACGGACCGGACCCCGACTACGGCCTGCTCGCGTTCCGGCGCCTCAGCGACGCACTGGGCGGGACGCCCTGGTTCCTCCGGATGCTGCGCGACTCGTCCGGAGCCGCCAAACGGCTCACCACGGTGCTCTCCGGATCGCGCTTCGTCGGCGAGCTGCTCGACCGCATCCCGGAGTCGGCGGCCTGGCTCGAGGACGACGACGCCCTCCGCCCCCGCAGCGCCGCCCAGCTCGCCGAGGAGGTGCGCGCCGTGCTCGCCCGGCACGAGACGCCCGACGCGGTCGCCTCGGTCCTCCGCTCGATGCGCCGGCGCGAGGTGCTGCGGACCGCCATGGGGGGCGTGCTCGGCCTCAGCTCGATCGAGGAGATCGCGACCAGCCTCACCGACATCATCAGCGCACTGCTGGGAGGTGTGCTCGCCGCCATCCGGCGCGGCAGCGCGACCCGGCCCGGCGCCGACGCGGAGTTCGCGATCATCGGCATGGGCCGGTACGGGGGAGCGGAGCTGGGCTTCGGCTCCGACGCCGACGTGATGTACGTCCAGCGCCCCGGCACCGCCGAGCCGCACCAGGCCCAGCTCTACTCGCAGTTCGTCGTCGCCGAGCTGGTCCGGCTCACGGAGGACTCCCGCCTGCCGCTCGACCTCGACGCCGACCTGCGGCCCGAGGGCAAGAACGGGCCTCTCGTGCGCTCCCTCGACTCCTACCGCGCCTACTACGCCCGCTGGTCGCTGACCTGGGAGGCTCAGGCGCTGCTCCGGGCGCGGGGAGTGGCGGGGGACCAGGCGCTCATCGAGGACTTCGAGGAGCTGGCTGACGGGGTCCGCTACCCGGGAGCGGTCTCCGACCGCGACATCCGCGAGGTGAAGCGGATCAAGGCACGGGTCGAGAGCGAGCGTCTGCCGCAGGGCGCCGACCCGCGCCGTCACCTCAAGCTCGGCCGCGGATCGCTGAGCGACGTCGAGTGGCTGGTGCAGCTCCTCCAGCTGCAGCACGCGCGGCGGACCCCGGCGCTGCGGACCACCTCGACCCTCACCGCCCTCGCGGTCGCGGAGGAGGAGGGCATGGTCGGCCCGCAGGACGCGGAGCGGCTGCGTGCCGCGTGGATCCTCGCGTCCCGTGTCCGCTCGGGCACCACGCTCTGGGGCAACCGCACCAGCGACGTCCTCCCGACCGACCGTCGGCAGCTCGAGGGCGTCGCGCGCCTGCTGGAGTACCCGGCCGGGTCCGCGACGGCGCTCGAGGACGACTACCTCGGCGTGACCCGCCGCTCCCGCGCGGTCTTCGAGCGCCTGTTCTACGGGCCGGCCGCGGGAGACGCTCCCTCCTACCGCTGACGCCCGCGCGCCGGGGACGGCGAAGGGCCGCCCCTCCGAGGAGGAACGGCCCTTCGGCAGTGCTACGGGATCAGACCCCGTAGTACAGCTCGAACTCGAACGGGTGAGGACGCTGCGCGAGGGGCTTGATCTCCTTCTCGCGCTTGTACTCGATCCAGGTGTCGATGAGCTCCTGAGTGAACACGCCGCCCTGGAGGAGGAAGTCGTGGTCGGCCTCGAGGGCGTCGAGCGCCTCGCCCAGGGTCGCGGGGACCTGCGGGATGAGCTTCGCCTCCTCGGGGGGCAGCTCGTAGAGGTCCTTGTCGACCGGCTCGTGCGGCTCGATGCGGTTCTTGATGCCGTCGAGACCCGCCATCAGCTGCGCGGCGAACGCGAGGTACGGGTTGCCGGAGGCGTCGGGCGCACGGAATTCGATGCGCTTGGCCTTCGGGTTCGTGCCGGTGATCGGGATGCGGATGGACGCGGAGCGGTTGCCGGCCGAGTAGACCAGGTTGACCGGCGCCTCGAAGCCCGGGATCAGGCGGTGGTACGAGTTGACCGTCGGGTTCGTGAACGCGAGGACGGCGGGGGCGTGCTTGAGCAGGCCGCCGATGTACCAGCGCGCGAGGTCCGAGAGACCGCCGTAGCCGTTCTCGTCGTAGAAGAGCGGCGTGCCGTCGTTCCACAGCGACTGGTGGGTGTGCATGCCCGAGCCGTTGTCGCCGAAGAGCGGCTTCGGCATGAACGTGGCGGTCTTGCCCCACTGCTCGGCCGTGTTCTTGACGATGTACTTGAACTTCAGGATGTCGTCCGCCGCGTGGACCATCGTGTCGAAGCGGTAGTTGATCTCGGCCTGGCCGCCGGTGCCCACCTCGTGGTGCGAGCGCTCGAGGATGAGGCCGGCGTCGATCAGCTTGAGGCAGATGTCGTCGCGGAGGTCGGCCTGCTTGTCGACGGGGCTCACCGGGAAGTAGCCGCCCTTGTAGGGCGTCTTGTTGCCGAGGTTGCCGCCCTCCTCGACGCGTCCCGAGTTCCAGGCGCCCTCGACCGAGTCGACGGAGTGGAACGCGGAGTTCTGCGTGATCTCGTAGCGGACGTCGTCGAAGATGTAGAACTCCGCCTCGGGGGCGAAGAACGCGGTGTCGGCGATGCCGGTCGACGCGAGGTACTTCTCGGCCTTCTTCGCGACCTGACGCGGGTCCTTGGAGTAGATCTCGCCGTTGCGCGGGTTGTAGATGTCGAAGACGAGGATCAGCGTGCGCTCGACGCGGAACGGGTCCACGTAGGCGGTGGTCACGTCAGGGATCAGCTGCATGTCCGATTCGTGGATGTTCGCGAATCCGCGGATCGAGGACCCGTCGAAGAGCTGACCAACGGAGAAGAACTCCTCATCGACAGTCGAGGCGGGGATGTTGAAGTGCTGCTGGACACCGGGGAGATCGGTGAACCGGATGTCGAGGAACTTGACGTCCGTGTCCTTGATGAACGAGAGCACCTCGGAAGAATCTTTAAACATGCAAAGGTCTCCAATGGCGTAACGGGGTGCTGCAGAGCGCAGCCGTTCCAGGGTAGTGACGGGGGGTTTCCCCACCGTGTCCCTGTTGTTTCCGACATGTTACGGGGCCCGTCCGGGGTCGGGCTCCACGTCGTCTGCCGGACCACCCGCTCCTCGGTCCGCTCCGAGACGCCGCGGATAGGATCGGAGGATGCCAGCCGCCGACCGCAGGACCTTCGCCGACGCCGCCCCGAGCTCGTACCCGGGGGAGCGTCTCGGCCTCCCCCGAGAGGGCCGCCTCTCGGTCGGACGGTCCGGCCGCCGCATCGCCGCCCTGGCCGTCGACTTCGCCGTCGCCGCTCTGCTGTCGCTCGCGTTCTTCGACTACGACCGCTGGGCGAGCCTGCTGCTGTTCGTCCTGCTGCAGGTCGTCTTCATCCCCACCATCGGCGGCAGCATCGGGCACCGCCTGCTCGGGATGCGCGTCATCCGTCTCGGCGGGGGCTGGGTCGGCGTGTGGCGCCCGATCGTGCGCTCTGTGCTGCTGGCCGTGCTGGTGCCGGCGCTCGTCTGGGACTCGGACCAGCGCGGCTTCCACGACAAGGTGGCCGGGACGGTTCTCGTCCGCTACTGACGTGCCGCAGACGAAGCAGGCCGGCCGGGAGAGATCCCGACCGGCCTGTCGCGTCGTGCGTCAGCGCGATCGCTGAGGGCGCACCTTGAAAGGGTCGACGCCCTTCGGGATGGGCAGCGACGTGTTGAGCGAGGAGAGCCGGTTCTTCACCGCGAGGACCTCGGCCTTGGTGAGGACCTTCTTCGTCTTCGAGAGGCGGCTCGGCACCTTGTGCAGCGGAGTCGCATCGGCGTCGGAGCCGACGTGCACGAAGGTGACGGGGACGTTCGGCAGGATCCGCGACACCTTGCGCCGCTCGTCCTCGAGCATGCGCTTGGTCCGGGAGGCGGGGCCCTCCGCGATCAGCACGACGCCTCCGCGGCCGACGGCGCGGTAGACGGCGTCCTGGGTCTTGCCGTTGACGGCGACGGGCATCTCGCCGCCGGTCCAGGTGCCGCGCAGTCCGCTTCGCAGGACGGCGCCGACCGCGCCGGGCTGCCCGGCGATCTGCCCGTAGGCGGCGCGCTCGGCGCGACGCGAGAGCACGGCGAGTCCGGCGACCAGGCCGGCCATCACGCCCACGATGATCCACAGCGCGATCACGAAGCCGTTGCCGTTGCCGAGCAGGATGCCGAGGAGCACGCCGAGCAGGATCGGGAGCAGGAGCGCGAGGAGGATGATCCAGACGGCGCTGCTGTCGTAGCGGCGGGTCATCTGGAACACCTGCCACATCTGCTTGAGACGTCCGGGTTCCTTGACCGCCTTCGTCGACGGTTCCGTGCTGCGTGCCATGACGTCAAGGATACCGAGCGGGAGCGCGGCGGCGGACCCCGGACGCGGATCCGACTCCTCCACAGAGGGCACGTGCGCCGATCCGTCCACCGATCGGGATCGGCGGGCGTCCTCCGCCTCGGCCTGCGGTCAGGCTCGCCTCATGACGAGCAGCGGGACGGTCCAGGGCCGGAGGATCGGCGGAGCGCGGACGGGGAGGCGGTGGACGCCTGCGCCGGACGCCGCACCGTCGGCCGAGCGGACGATGCGGCCGCGGGAGGCCGAGGCGCTGCAGGCGTCGCCGGTGGCTCGGCTCGCCGAGCACCGCCACCGCGAGCGCATCGTCCGGGTGGAGTCGTCTCCGAGGAGGCGCATCGTCTCGACCGCCCCTCCCGTCGTCGCCACACTCGAGAGGTTCCTGCGGGTCGAGCGGGGGATCGCACTCGGCGCCGCGGTCACCCTCCTCGCCCCCGTGGTGGGCGCGGTCCGGTCGGCCGCGCTCGAGGGAGCATGGCTGGCTCCGACGACGGACGACATCGGCCTGACGGAGGAGGGTCGGCCGCTGCTGCTGCTGACGACGCCCGCCGTCGACACCCCGCGTGCGGCGCGCGACGCGCTGCAGCGGGTCCTGGAGCGCCTCGGAATGCTCTGCCCGGCGCTGCCGGTCGCCGCCCTCGCGCGGCACCGCGACCTGCTGGCGCTGGAGGGCAACCTCTACGGACTCGCTGATCCGCAGGGGATAGGCGAGGCGGTGCGGGCGCTGCCGACGTCCGGCGCGGATGCACGGGGTCGGGAGGCGGTGCCCGCTCCGGCTGCCCGGCACAGGCGGGTCCATCCGCTCGACGGCTGGCAGGACCGCCTCCGGGCGTTCGTCGTCCGGCGTCGGGGACCGCTCTCCGTCGGGTCGGCGATCGTGCTGGGAGCGGTGCTCGCCGGTTCGCTCGCGGGCGGGCCCGATCGGCAGGTGCAGGATGCGGAGGCGTCGACCGCAGCCGCGCCCGTTCCGGCTCGGTCGGCTCCGCCGGCGGTGGCGACCGCGGCACCGCCGGCTCCGGTCGCGGCGACCTCACTCGACGCGGAGCAGGCGGCGGAGGTGCTGATCGACGCGGTGCGCGCGTGCGGGGACCGGGAGTGCGTCCGCGGTCTGGTCACGGCGGACTCGCCGCTCGGCGACGCAGCGGACGGCCCCGCCTCCGCTGTCCCGGCGACGGGGGAGGCGTCGGCCGTCCTCGTCGACGTGAACGGGGCATCGGCGGTCGTGCACCTCCGGACGGCCCCGGGGACGACAGCGGCCTCCGTCCTGATCATCAGGACGGAGGCCGGCTGGCTCATCCGCGACGTCTACACCGGAGCGGCCTCGTGAGAGGCGCGCTCAGGGGGAGCGTGTCAGATGCCGAGGTCGTTCTCGAACGAGCCCTCCTCGAGGCGCTCCTTGATCGCGACCAGGAAGCGCGCCGCGTCGGCTCCGTCGACCGTGCGGTGGTCGTACGAGAGCGCGAGGAAGACGGTCGAGCGGATCGCGATGGCGTCAGTACCGTCCACCTGCACGACGGCCGGCTTCTTGGTGACGATGCCGGTGCCGAGGATCGCGGTCTGCGGCAGGAACACGACGGGAGTGTCGAACAGGGCCCCGCGCGAACCGGTGTTGGTCAGCGTGAAGGTGCCGCCGGCGAGCTCGTCGGGCTTCAGCTTGTTGTTGCGGGTGCGCTCGGCCAGGTCTCCGATGGTGGAGGCGATCTGCGCGAGGTTCAGCTCGGACGCGTTCTTGAGGACCGGGGTCAGCAGGCCGCGCTCGGTGTCGACGGCGATGCTGATGTTCTCGTGGTCCGGGTAGACGATCGACTCGCCGTCGAGGGTCGAGTTGATCACCGGGTAGGCCTTGAGCGCCTCGGCCGCCGCGAGGGCGAAGAACGGGAGGAAGGACAGCTTGGCGCCGGTCTTCTCCTGGAAGCTCTTCTTGACCGAGTCGCGGAAGCGGGCGACCGCCGTGACGTCGACCTCGATGACCGAGGTGAGCTGGGCGCTCGTCTGCATCGACTCGACGGCGCGCTGCGCGAGGACCTTGCGCAGGCGCGACATCGGCTGCGTGGTGCCGCGGAGGGGCGACGTCTCGAGCGGGGTGCGCGCGGCCTTGGCGGCTGCGGCGGCGGGCGCCGAGACCGGGGCGGCCGGAGCCGACTTGGCGGCCTCGACCGCGTCGAGGACGTCCTGCTTGCGGATGCGGCCGCCGACTCCGGTTCCTGTGAGGGTGGAGAGGTCGATGCCGTTCTCGCCGGCGAGCTTGCGCACGAGCGGGGTGACGTAGCCGGGGTTGGAGTCGGTGGGCTCCGGGGAGGCGGCGGGCGCGGCGGCAGCGGGGGCCGGCGCGCCCGCCGCCTCCCCGGAGC